>JABDJQ010000524.1 GCA_013002425.1 Gemmatimonadota bacterium | reverse complement strand
GAACTGGCGTTGCGAGCTCGACACCGCGGCACGACAGGGCGAAGCCGAGGAGAAGCCCCATCCCGCGCCGAGAGCAGCCCACCGGCTGATACCCCCGGAATCCGTCCTTGCTCGCCGCTTTCCCCCGCGCGCTCCCCGCGTTATCCTGACCGGCATGACGGATGCCATCTCAAAGCAGAAAACGAGCGAAGCCCCCGGCCATTTCACTCTCGAGGCGCGCGATCCCGCGACCGCCGCGCGCGCCGGCCGTTTCGTAACGGCGCACGGCACGATCGAGACGCCGACGTTCATGCCGGTCGGTACGCGCGCGTCGGTCCGTACGCTCGACCCGGTCGAAGTCGAAGCGATCGGCGCGCAGATCATCCTTGCCAACACGTATCACCTCTTTCTTCGCCCGGGGCACGAGCGGATTCGCCGGTTCGGCGGCCTGCACGCGTTCATGCGTTGGGATAAGCCGATCCTGACCGACTCGGGCGGCTACCAGATCTTCTCGCTGGCAAAGCTGAACAAGATCGACGACGACGGTGTCTCGTTCCGGTCACACATCGACGGTTCGCTGCACCGTCTCGATCCGGCAACGGCGATGGAAGTGCAGGCGGCGCTCGGCACGGACATCGCGATGTCGTTCGATCAGTGCCCGCCCTACCCGTGCGAACCGCGCGAGCTGGAGCGCGCGGTCGAACGCACGTCGCTCTGGGCCGCCCGGGGACGCGAAGCGATGGACGCGATCGGGCCCGGCGCCATGCCGGAGGGTCGCCGGCCGCTCCTCTTCGGGATCCAGCAGGGGGGCGTCGATCTCGCGATGCGCGAAAAGAGCACGGGCCCGCTGGTCGATCTCGATTTTCCCGGCTATGCGATCGGCGGGCTTTCCGTCGGCGAGCCGAAGGATCTGTTCCTTGCCACGCTTCCGGGATCGGCCGCGATGCTTCCGGAACAGAAGCCGCGTTACCTGATGGGCGTCGGGTTCCCGGACGATATCCTGGCGGGCATCGAACACGGCATCGACCTGTTCGACTGCGTGCTGCCGACGCGGATCGCGAGGAACGGCACGATGCTGACCACGGACGGCCGGCTCGTGATCAAGAACGCGAAGTTCGCCGAGGACATGCGTCCGCCGGACCCGGAGTGCGACTGCACGACATGCGCCCGCTTCAGCCGCGCGTATCTCCGCCACCTGTTCTCGGCCGGTGAGATTCTCGGCATGCGGCTCGCCACGATTCACAATCTGCGCTTCTATCTGCGCCTTGTGACACAGGCGCGGGAGGCAATCGTGGCCGGGCGTTTCGCAGGCTGGAAGCGCGATTTCCTCGCGCGCTACGAATCGGGCGCGGAGAGGGCGTAACGGGCGTAGCGGCCGGCGCATTCGTACGCCCCCGGTCGACCGGTGTCCGCAAGTTGCGCGCCGGACCCATTTGCGCGAGAATGACCGCGCAAGTCACATCGCATCCTGTATCCCATAGGGAGTTTCACATGGACTGGTTCCCCATACTCGCGATCGGCTCTTCAGGGGGCGGCGGCGCTCCGGAGGGAGGCAACTGGTCGAGCCTGCTCTTCCTCTTCTCCACGCTGCTCTTCATCTGGTGGTTCATCTACCTGAACCCGCAGATCAAACGACAGAAGGAACGCGACAAGCTGCTCGAAGGCGTCAAGAAGGGCGACCGCGTCGTGACGCGCGGCGGCGTGCTCGGCAGCGTGGTCGGCGTCAAAGAGAAAGAGAAGGTCGTGGTCCTCAAGATTGCGGACAACGTGAAGATCGAAATCGTGCGCGGCGCGATCGAAACGATTCTGACCGGGAACGAATCGATCCCGCAGGACGGGAACAAAGATAAGTGAGAGTTCTCTTCGCCGGAACGCCCGCGTTCGCGGTGCCGTCTCTCGAAGCGCTCATCGCTTCGGGGCATGAGGTCGTCGGCGTGCTTACGATGCCTGACCGGCGCCGCGGTCGCGGGCGTCGTACGTCTCCTTCACCCGTAAAGGAATGCGCGGTCGCACACGGCATTCCGATTCATCAGCCCGACAAACTGCTCCGCGCCGAGTGGGAGGGAGCGATCCGCGACCTGAACGTCGACGCTGTTGCGATCGTGGCCTACGGGAAGATCCTGCGCCGCTGGTTTCTGGACATTCCGAAGCACGGCTGCGTCAACGTGCATGCGTCCCTTCTGCCGAAGCATCGCGGCCCGAGCCCGATCGAACAGGCGATCCGTTCGGGGGACACGGTGACCGGGATCACGACGATGCTGATCGACGAAGGGGTCGATACCGGCGACATGCTGCTTCGCGACGAAATCGAGATCGAGCCGGGGGAAACCGCGGGCGAACTCATGGCGCGGCTCGGTGCGATCGGCGGCGCGCTTCTAGTGGAAACGCTCGACCGTCTGGAGCAGGGCGACTGCCCGCGCGAAGCGCAGGATCATGCGCTCGCCACGCATGCGCCGATGATCGAAAAGGATGACGCCCGCATCGACTGGACGCAGCCGGCGCTCGTGATCGACCGGCTCGTGCGCGCCATGAACCCGCGCCCGATCGCGTGGACCGAAACGCCGCACGGCATCATGCGGGTGCTGCGCAGCGCTCTTCTTCTGCCGGGTACCGAGGAAGCGAACGCGGTCGAACGCGAGGGGTGGGCGCCGGGTGAGAAGCCGGGAGCCGTTCTCGCGGCCGACGCGAAAAGCGGGCTCGTTCTGCGCTCGGGGAAGGGCTTGTTGCGTCTCGTCAAGGTGCAGCTTCCGGGGCGAAAGGCGATGCCGGATACCGTGCTGCTCCGCGGCCTCGCGATCGAACCGGGCGAAGTGTGGGGCGAGCCGGCCGCGCCCGAAACGCCCGGGTCGCCTGAAACACCCGAGTCGCCCGAAACACCGGCGACATGAGCCGCGGAGGCGCCCGCGCCGCGGCGCTCGAAGCACTGCTCGCGATCGACGAGGGGAAGTTCCTCTGCGAAGCGCTCGCGTC
>JABDJQ010000504.1 GCA_013002425.1 Gemmatimonadota bacterium | reverse complement strand
GTCGACAAGACCCCCGTCTACTCGGAAGCTGCCGCGCTCGAAGCCCCGGGGCGGGTGGGCGAATCGAGCGCCGTATTTTCCGGCACGTTGAACGGCGCGGGCGCGCTCGAGATCATCGTCACGAAGCCGAGCGCCGAGAGCACCCTCGCCCGCGTCGTGAAACTCGTGACGGAAGCCGAGACCAGGCAGTCGCCCACGCAGCGTTTCGCCGAACGGTTCGAACGCATTTTCGTTCCTTCCGTGCTCGTCCTCGATGTCGTGATCTTCGTCGGCGGGCTCCTGCTCGGCGAACCGTTTCATCAGGCGTTTTATCGCGCCATGGCCGTAATGGTGGCCGCCAGTCCGTGCGCGCTCGCGATCTCGACACCGAGCGCCGTGCTCGCGGGCATCGCCACCGCCGGCCGATCCGGCATTCTCGTAAAGGGGGGCGGCCCCCTCGAGGTGATGGGCCGGATCAAAGCGATCGCGTTCGACAAGACCGGCACACTGACCGAAGGACTTCCGCGCGTAACCGATATCGTGCCTGCCGAGGGCTCCGATGAAACCGAACTCGTCCGCATGGCCGTGGCGATGGAGATGAAAGTCGATCATCCGATCGCGGTGGCCGTCGTACGCGATCTTCACGGCAAGGTGAAGACGGGGACGCTGCCCGAACTCGGCGAAGTACAGAGCATGACCGGCCTCGGGATCCGGGCGCGCCTCTCGAACGGGGACGCGCTCCACATCGGAAAGCTCTCGTATTTCATGGAGTCGAACGGGAACGGCCCGCCCGATTCGCTCGTCGCCCGCGTCGGCGAACTCGAAGCCGACGGCCGTTCGACGATGGTCGTCCGGCTCGGTGAGCGGTATCTCGGCGCGATCGGTCTCATGGACACGCTGCGGAGTGCCGCGCGCGAAACCGTCGCCCGGCTCCGCACCATCGGGATCGAGCGGATCGTCATGCTTTCGGGGGACAATCAGCGCGTGGCCGACGCGATCGGGCACGACGTCGGGATCGACGAAGCCCTTGGAAACCTCATGCCCGAAGACAAAGTCGAAACCGTGGCGCGCCTGCGCGAGAGCGGCGACATAGCGATGGTCGGCGACGGAGTCAACGACGCCCCGGCCATGGCGATCGCCGACGTCGGCATCGCCATGGGCGCCGCCGGTTCCGATGTCGCTCTCGAAACCGCCGACATCGCGCTCATGGGCGACGACATTACGAAGCTCCCCTTCGCCGTCGGTCTCGGCCGGCGCACCGCACGTATCATCAAACAGAACGTCTTCATCAGTCTGGGGATGGTCGCATTCCTCGTGCCCGCCACGATCTTCGGACTCGATCTCGGTCCCGCCGTCGTCATGCACGAAGGTTCGACGCTCGTCGTCGTGGTGAACGGATTACGGTTGTTGAACTACAAAGGGATGTAGCCACGCTCAGAATCGACTTCTCCTCGCCTTCGCCACGCTCAGTATCGACTTCTCCTCGCCTTCGCCCTGTCGGGCCTGCTCTCGCGAGTCGCGAAACCCGATTGCCGAACCCCCGAGCCCTCCAATAGGGCTCAGGCTGCGGGGAAGTCGATACTTCGCGCCGAATCCGGATTTGTTGCCCGCGCTTGTGCCGCCGGCGCTGAAGGAACACAGGGAGCGGGAAGCGAAAATCGCAAAGGCGATCGATTAAGGGGGGATCGTGGATACGCTCCGGAGCCTCAATCAGTGGACCGCAGAGATCGACGATACTGCGTACCCCCTGGGCGGTCTTCTGACGGTCTATATCCTGGTCGGGCTTGTGGCGCTTGCTGCGGCGTGGCTCGACTGGTGGCGGCGGCGGCGGCGGTCGTCTGGTCGTGGCGAATAAGGCAAACCGCTATGTCTCTGTTTGCCATATCTGCGCCCGACGTTTCATCAGCATTCAACTGCTTTCCGACGAGCAGAGACGTGGCGGCCTCTCTTTCTCTTCTCTTTCTCTTCTCTTCTCTTCTCTTCTCTTATTCCCACCCTCTCCCAGGTCGAATGTGATCCGGGATCGGCGCGAGGTTGTGGTTCCCCGCAGGCTGAGCCCCATTGGAGGGCCGGGCAACGATGATTTCGTTTGCCGAGCTTTTTACCGCGGCACGACAGGGCGAAGCCGAGGAGAAGCCACAACCGAGCGTGGCCGAGGAGAAGCCACAATCGCGCGACCAGTCCGCGTCCTTTCGAATCCTATCGCGCCCTCTTGATCACCAGCGCGGTTGCGTCATCACCCCATTGCTTGCCGCCGAATTCGAACGATTCGTCGAGAATCGCGTCGAGGATCTTGTCGGCGGGCGCGTCGCGATGCTTTTCGATCAGCGCGCCGACGCGATGGTCGTCAAACTCCTCTTTGCCCGGCGAGAAGTTCTCGGTGATGCCGTCGGAGACGATCACGAGCACGGCGCCGCGGTCGACGTGTACGAAGCCTCGCTTGTACTGCCCGTCGGGAAGGGGCCCGATGATGCTGCCGCCGACTTCGAGGCGCTGCATGCCGCGGTCGCCGAGCAGAAAGGGCGGAATGTGACCGGCGTTGATGTACATGAGGTTGCCGTTGTCTTCGAGCTCGCCGAAAAACAGGGAGACGAATTTGGTCGAAATCGTCGAACGGTGAATCACGCGATTGAGGCGCTCGATGACGGGCGTGATCTTCATGTCCTTTTCGATTCCCATGCGCAGCCCGGTTACGACATCGCGTACGAGGAGAGCGGCGGGAAGTCCGTGCCCGCTGGCGTCGCCGAACGCGATCCCGATGTAGGAATCGTCAGGCTCGAGAAAATCGTAAAAGTCGCCCCCCACGGCCTCGGCCGTGATCGAACGCGCGGCGATCTCGTAGCCCGGGAAGTCAGGGAAGCCCTTCGGAAAGAGGCTGCGCTGAATGAGCCGGGCCTCTTCGAGATCTTCGTGGATCCAGGCTGTCTCGAACCGATGATCGATGGCATGGCGGATCGTGTTCAGCGCGAACTCGAGGCTCTCGCGCTCCCAGCCGGGCTTCAGCCCGAACGCGAGCACGGCCTGCTGATTGCGGCCTACGAGAATGGCCGCGGAGTCGGTGCCGCCGATGATCTTGTGCTCGAAGCTGTGATCGAGCCCGGGGGTCGCGGAATGGAAGATGTAGCACTTGTGGTCCAGGAGCAGCTTCACGGGCGGATAATCGAGTCCCACGCGGATATCGCCGAGCTCACCCTCGGGGCTCTGGAGGTCGAGCAGCAGCTTCAGCTGGTTGCCGCGAACGCCATAAAGCCTTCCATTTACAATAGATAGCTCTTGTCCGAACGATTCGACGAGATCGCGGAGCACCGAGCTCAGCAGGCTCGTGCGCTCCTCGGTGTGCTGGATCTTCGAGAGAAGCGCGTCCAGCTTCTTATAGAACAGCTTTGCCTCGACCAAGACGTCTCCTTCCACCCTGTGCGACTCCCCGACATGGTAGTCCGGTTGCCTCCTCCGAGGCCAATTTTTTGTTGTAAGAGTTTGACCTGCAAGGCTACACTTATCATCTTTTGAACAGCCAAACGGACGAGGAAAAAAATTCGATTCAGCGCCTGAAAAAGGGGCTGAAACGTTTCCAGACGGGCGCGAGCGAAGCGGAGCAGGGGTACGGCAGATATCTGCATCTCGGCTTCACGTTCGCACTCGCCGCCCTCCTCTTCTGCTACGCGGGATATCGGCTCGACAAGTGGCTCGGAACACTGCCGGTCTTCACGCTCCTTGGCACGTTTCTCGGGGGAATCGGCGGCTTCTTCTATATCTACAGGGAGCTCACCGCCCGGGATAGAAGAAAGTAAAAGAGGCTCTCGAATGGCTACGGCACCGGACGGCAACTCCCGGCTCTTTCTAGTCGGGTCTTGCCTGATTACGGCCTTGCTGTTCTTCGGGCTGAGACCGATTTTTTTCGCGAAAAGCGGGGGCGCGTGGACCGCGTCGCTCGCATTCGGATTGATCGCTTGTCTCGGAGTGATCAGCGCGAGTTTCTTTCTGTCGCGCTGGGCGCTTCGGGCCTCGAACCAGGCTTTCATCCTCGCATTCGGCGGCGGTGTCCTGGCGCGGCTGTTCCTGCTGGCAGGATTCATTTTCGTGGCTTACGGCGTGCCGGGCCTGGACGAGCGAGCCACCGCGATCGCCATACTTGCCGCTTTCTTTCCGCTCACCTTTCTCGAGGTGTTCTGCGTCGTTCGAGGCGCACGGAAGCGGGGGAACGCGAACGAAACGACAACTGACCGGCCCTGAGGGGCGAGGACAGGGAGAATATGTCGGAACGGAACGAACAACCGTATTTTGCACCGGAAGGTGACGGCCACGGCGCGGCGGATCATGCCGCGGACGCGGCGCACGGGGCCGCCGACCACGCAGCCGATGCCGCACACGGGGCGCACGGCGACGAATTCGACTTCACGCATCTGCTGCATCACCTCGAAGACACGGTGATTTTCGAGCTGCCGAAGTTCATGATCGGCGGCATCGAATTCGACCTGTCGATCACGAAGCTGATCCTGATGATGTGGATCGCGGGTACCATTACGCTCGTGGCGTTCACGTCACTCGCGAGGAACATCGGGAACGGCGGCGCCGCGAAGGGCATCGCCGCAAACCTGTTCGAGTCGCTGTTCAACTTCATCCGCCAGGACATGGTGTACGACATCATGGGCTCGAAGGCGGGACGCGGGTTCGCGCCGTTCTTCGTCACGCTCTTCTTCTTCATATTGTTTTCGAATCTGCTCGGCCTGATTCCGTTCATGGCCACGGCCACCGCCAACCTCTCGGTCGCCGCGGGCCTCGCGCTCATGACGTTCGCGATGACGCAGGTGAACGCCGTGCGCGCCCAGGGGCTTCTGGGTTACGCGAAGCACCACGTGCCGAGCGGGATGCCGATGTTCATTCTGCCCATCATGATTCCGATCGAACTGCTGGGGCACCTGATCCGGCCGTTCGCGCTCACGATCCGACTGTTCGCGAACATGACCGGCGGACACGTGGTCATTCTTTCGTTCTTCGGGCTCGTGTTTCTTTTCAAGTCGATCATTCTCGCCCCGTTCGTCGTCGGCTTCGTGGTGCTGATTGATTTCCTGGAGCTTCTCGTTGCCTTTCTCCAGGCGTACGTATTCGTTTTGCTTTCGATCCTCTTCGTGAACTCCGCGGTACACCCGGAGCACTAAGAGGGGATCGCTTTGAACCAAATCCGCCCCTTATGAAAGAGGCGGCTGTAAAGGAGACTTAAGATGGATCTCGGATTTCTCGCCGCCGGCCTCGGTGCCGGTCTCGCAGTGATCGGAACCGGAATCGGTATCGGCAACCTCGCAGCGGCCGCGCTCGAGAGCATGGGCCGTCAGCCGGAAGCCATGGGTGATCTTCGCGCGAACATGATCATTTCCGCGGCGCTCATCGAAGGTGTGGCGTTCTTCGCCCTCGTGATCTGCATTCTTCTTGCCACGAAGTCGTAGTTAGAAGACTGCTACTCGCTTCGTAGAGGTGTCCTATGGACGGATTACTGAGTATCAATCCGGGGTTGATGGTCTGGACGGTCGTCAGCTTCGTCGTCTTTTTCTCGCTGCTTACCAAGTTTGCGTGGGGGCCGATCATGAAGGCCCTCGAAAAGCGCGAGCAGAACATCCGCGAGTCGATCGAAAGCGCCGAACGTGCGAAGAAAGAGGGCGAGAAGGTCCTCGCCGAGCACCAGGCGGCGCTGCAGGGCGCGCGTGAAGAGACGCGAAAGATGATCGCGGACGCGAAAGCGATCGGCGAAGAGGAGCGGGCCAAGATCGTGGAGAAGGCCCAGGCCGAGGGGGCCGCGCTTTTGAAGCGGGCGAAGGCGGAGCTTCGCGGCGAAGAGGCCGCGGCGATCCAGCGCGTACGCGAAGAAGCTGTCGATTTGGCGCTCGGCGCCGCCAGCCGTCTTCTCGAGCGTTCCTTGAATGAAGGGGACCATCGCAACATGGTCGAAGACTTCATCAAACAGGTCAGCGCAGGGAAGAAACCGTAATGAAACTGGGCGGAGCCATCGCACGGGTCTACGCGCAGGCGCTCTATGAGTCAGCGCATGCGAAGGGAGCGGCGCAGGAGCGTCTCGATGAAGTGCGCGATCTCCTGGACATATTGAACCGGGAGAAGCGTTTTCTCGACGTTCTCTTTTCCCCCCAGATCAAACTGACCGAAAAGGAAAAACTGGTCGACGACGTGTTCGGCGGATCGATTTCGTCCGAACTGCGCAATCTGATCGTCCTGTTACTTCGGTTCAACCGCCACTTCTTTCTCGTCGCTGTTCTCGAGAGCTACATCGAGATTTTCCAGGAGTCGAAAGGCGTCGTTCGCGCGAAGGTGACGACGGCCGTTCCGCTCACGGCGAACGATCGCGACCGGCTGGTAGACGCGCTGGCGAGCCGGCTCGGAAGCGACGTGCAGCTCGACGAAGAAGTCGATTCGAAACTGATGGGTGGCGCCATCCTTCGTTACGACGATTACGTGGCCGACGGAAGCCTGCGTTATCGCCTGGCGCGCATGAAACAGAAACTTCTCGCTAGCAACGAGTGATTGGA
Source organism: Gemmatimonadota bacterium (assembly GCA_013002425.1). GTDB lineage: Bacteria > Orphanbacterota > Orphanbacteria > Orphanbacterales > Orphanbacteraceae > JABDJQ01. The sequence goes on along the minus strand of JABDJQ010000504.1, from coordinate 501 downwards.
CCAAGGGAGCTCCAGTAATGGCGACCAAAATCAGACCGGATGAAATCACTTCGGTCATCAAGCAAAGACTCGAGCAGTTCGGCTCGGCGCTCGCTGTCGAAGAAGTCGGCACGGTGCTCGAGGTCGGCGACGGCATCGCCCGCATCTACGGCCTGTCGAAAGCGATGGCGGGCGAGATGCTCGACTTCGGAAAAGACGTTTTCGGGATCGCGCTGAACCTCGAAGAGGATTCGATCGGCGCGGTGATTCTGGGCGACTATCTTCACATCTCCGAAGGCGACGAAGTGAAGAGAACCGGCCGCATTATCGAAGTGCCCGTAGGCGAAGCGCTCGTCGGACGCGTCGTGAATCCGCTCGGACAGCCGATGGACGACGGCGGTCCGATCAAGTCCGACAAGTTCCGCCCGCTCGAATTCAAGGCGCCGGGTATTATCGAACGCCAGACCGTGAACGAACCGCTGCAGACCGGCATCAAGGCGATCGACTCGATGATTCCCGTGG
>JABDJQ010000312.1 GCA_013002425.1 Gemmatimonadota bacterium | reverse complement strand
GTGCTGCTCTTCCTGATGCACTACGCGCCGCTCCGCGACTGGGAGCGCGACGTGCTCTCGATGATTCGCGAGGAGAGCTACTACTTCGCGCCGCAGGCGCAGACGAAGATCATGAACGAAGGCTGGGCCACGTTCTGGCACTCGAAGATCATGACCGAGTACTGTTTGAAGGACGCGGAGATCATCGACTATGCGGACCATCATTCGGGCACGGTCGCGACGCAGCAGGGCCAGCTGAACCCGTACAAGATGGGTCTTGATCTCTTCCGGGATATCGAGTATCGCTGGGACACGGGACGCTTCGGCGAGGAGTATGAAGCGTGCGACGATCTGACGGCGAAGCGGGAATGGAATCGCAATCTCGGCCAGGGTCTCGAGAAGATCTACGAGGTGCGAAAGATCCACAACGACGTCACGTTCATCGACACGTTTCTGACCGAGGAATTCTGCCGCGAGCACAAACTGTTCGTTTTCGCGTACAACGAGAAGAAGGCGCGGAACGAAGTCGCCACGCGTGAATTCGCGAAAGTGAAACAGCAGCTCCTGTTTCAGTTGACGAACGTCGGACGTCCTTTCATCTTCGTGGAAGACGCCAACTTCGGGAATCGAGGGGAACTTCTCCTCGCGCACCGTCACGAGGGACTGGATCTTGACGATGGCATGGCCAAAAAGACGCTTATCAATATTCAGCGATTCTGGCGCCGCCCCGTTCGACTGCGGTCGATTCGCGGCGGGAAAGGAATCCTCTACTCTTTCGACGGCAAGGAAATGGCCGAAGAGGAAGCCGACCAGAACCCGCAGCCCGAAATTTTCGAAGAGCTGTCCTGATCGCGATCGGTCCTGAAGCCATGATCACAATCGCCGTTACCGATACCTTTCCGCCTTTTCTCTATGACGCGATGCGCGACGCCGGATGGAATCCCGTGGACGGGACCTCCTGGTCCGCGGAGGAACTGCCCGATCGCCTGAACGAGTCGAAGGCGCGCGCGATCCTCGTTCGTTCACGAACGAAAGTGACGCGCGACCTCATGAACGCCGTGCCCGGTCTTCGGATCGTGGCGCGCGGCGGCGTGGGGCTCGACAACGTGGATCAGGAAGCGGCCCGCGAAAAGGGGATCGCCGTCCTGAACACGCCGGGCGCGAGCGCCGGCGCCGTCGCGGAGCTCGTGATTCTGTTTCTGCTCGCGATCGCGCGCAAACTGCCGGTCGCGGACGCGGGGATAAAAGCGGGGCGCTGGGAGAAGAAATACCTGCGCGGCGTCGAAATCGCGGGCCGCACTCTCGGCATCGCGGGGTTCGGCAACATCGGGCGCGTGGTCGCGAACCGTGCTCTCGGCATGGGCATGAAAGTGATCTGGTTCGACCCGGCGCCGATCGACCCGGGGGAGCTCGGGGCGGTCACGCGGGAAGTGAGCTGGGACGAACTGCTGAAAGAGAGCGATTTCATCACGCTTCACATCCCGCTGCTCGATGCCACGCGGCACCTCATGAACGAGGACGCGTTCGCGAAGATGAAACCGGGCGCGGGACTCGTGCATTGCGCGCGGGGCGGAGTGGTGGACGAGCAGGCGCTGGCCGAAGCGCTCCGGTCGGGGCGGCTTTCGGGCGCCGGCCTCGACGTATTCGAGACCGAGCCGCCGGGGGATTCACCCCTCTGGGACTGCCCCGGGGTCGTCGCGACGCCGCATGTCGGTGCGAGTACCGAAGAGGCGCAGCGACGGGTTTCTCTCGAAATTGCGGACAGAATCGTGCATACATGGAAAGAAATCGGCGATTGAGCCTGGGAACACGAAGGGGAGGGGTCTGATGTCGAAACACGATGAAAGAAGGAAGCACCGGCGCGTAGACGCGGATTTTGCCGTCAAGCTGGGCGGAAAGAGTGCGATCACGAGCCCGCTGACGGGGCTGAATATCAGTATGGGCGGGGTTTACTGTTCCGTGGCGAACTTCGTGCCCCTCATGACGAAGCTCGAAACCACTCTCGTGCTCCCGCAGGGCGACGGCGAGGAGAGCGTTCTCGAAGCCGAGATGATCGTGGTGTGGTCGGATCCCGAGGTGGAAATCCCGGGCTGCGAATCGTACGAGATCGGCTGCGCGTTCCTGCCGCTCACGGACAGGAAGAAGCAGATGCTGACCCGCTATATCGAACAGGTGGGCTCGGTGTCAACGGATCTGCCCTCCTGACACATTGACGGCTCTGCCATTTTTCTGTTGGTATTGCCTGCCGTTTCGACAGCGAAATGGCAGGCTTTTTCGTTGCCCGCCCAGGTCGCGTTCTGTTCGATTTCGCTAACCAGTTGAATTTTAAACTCTTCCTGTGAATTCTCTGTGATCGGGTTCTTGGCACGAGACTTGATCTATACATAGGCCGTGGCAATCAATAGCCCCTCGGGTCCCATTCAGCCGGGCCGGGAAAGAAGGAAGATCATGGAAGCAATGAGTGCTAGAAGAAAATTTGAAACTGACGACGAACGGTCGCTTCAGAATTATTTCCGCGAGATCGCCCAGGTGGCGCTTCTGACGCGTGAAGAAGAAGTCGAGATCTCGCGCAGGATGCGTGAGGGGGACGAAGAGGCACGGGATCATCTGGTCCGCGCCAACCTCCGGTTCGTCGTGTCCGTAGCCAAACGATATCGCAACCACGGGCTCGCTCTGGCGGACCTCATTCACGAGGGGAACCTCGGTCTGATCGAGGCGGCGCGCCGCTTCGACGAAACCCGCGGGAACCGGTTCATCTCATACGCGATCTGGTGGATCCGCCAGTCGATCCTTAAGGCGATCGCCGACAAGGCGCGCCTGATCAGGCTGCCCGTGAGCCGGGCGAGCGTCGTCCAGAAGATCCTGCGGGAGAGCGAGCGCCTGCGCCAGGTGTTCAGCCGCGAGCCCACCTCGGGCGAAGTGGCCGACGCGGTCGCGCTGTCGGAGTCTCAGATCAAGGAAACGATGGATCTCTCGTCGATTTCGCGGTCGATCGACGACCCGGAAGGGCCGGCCGACGGTGAAAACAGTCTTCGCGACTATCTCGAAGACACGATGACGCCGCTCCCCGACGAAGATCTCGTGGAAGATCGCATGCAGACCGACGTGCACGACGCGATCGGAAGACTGACCGATCGCGAGGGAGACATCCTCCGGTCGTACTTCGGATTCGGCGATCGCGACTCGGAAACGCTGGAACAGATCGGGAAGCGCCTGAAACTGTCCCGCGAGAGAGTCCGCCAGATCAAGGAGCAGGCGATGAAGCGTCTGCGCCAGTCGCAGGAAGGGCCGGCTCTACGCAGCTACCTGACGAACTGACGAAACACGTCACCCGGCTCCGGCCGGTTTACATAGAGAGGCGGGAGGTCCGAAAGGGCTTCCCGCTTTTTTCATGAGTGGACCGAAACTGACCGCCTGTTCGGCGAGAAACTGATCAGCCGGTCGTTTCCCGTCCACCCCGTATCGTCCCGCTCCCCACGTACTTGTCCCGCGTAAAGCCCTCGAAGGCCATCTCTTACGGTGGAATCGCACGGGATCCCCACGCCGGGCACGCCTCCTGCAATGACTTCGGGCATCAAGGAGGTGCCCATGTCATCCAGACGGCACGCAAAAGC
>JABDJQ010000447.1 GCA_013002425.1 Gemmatimonadota bacterium | reverse complement strand
GGCGTATCTCGACCGACTGCGGCCAGACGTGGGATCGGGACAACGCGCGCCCGCAGGGCGCGACGAACTTCCCGAGCGTGCAGTACAACAGCAAGCCGCTGAACCTTTCCGTTCCCGACGATCCGATCGGCTGTCCGGGCACGCCTTGTGAGAACAACGGAGTTTATCGTACGCGCATTCGGATCGGCGACAACGCCGGCTATTTCCCCCCCGCCACCACGCAGTGGCCGCAGGGGTCCGTGATCGAGTACTTCTTCGTCGCGCAGGACAGCGCGGGCAACCTCGATACGTTCCCGAACCGGCTCTCGGTGTCGCGGACCGATCCCGCGCTGATCAATACCGCGTACCAGTGGGACCGTCGCGCGGCCTGGCCGTTCGAAGTTTCGGTGCTGCCGTGCCCGGTTTCGAAACGCCCGCTTCCGCTCGCCTCGCAGAACCACACGCTGCTGCTCGTGGAGTCGTATCCGCACCGCGTCTTCGACATCGAAGCGGACGTGTTCGGCGGGAGCCAGTTCGCTCGCTTTCCCACCACGCTCCAGATCTATCGCGAAGCGCTCGACCGTCTCGGCGTGGTCTACGACATCTATAACGACGGCGGCGCCGGCACGACGCGCCAGAACCGCGGCCTCTACTCCGGGCCCGCGAACGGCAGCGGATACGGCGGCATCCTGCAGCGAAACCCCGCCGATAACACCATTCAGGGGAGGCGCTATCAGACCGTGCTCTGGTTCTTCGGCGCGTTCAGCGAATACACGCTCATGGACTCGGCCCAGCAGGAACTGGTGCAGTATATCGATCCGGGACAGGTGAACTTCCCCGGCGGCGCCAACCTGTGGCTGCACGGCGACGACCTCTGCGAAGACAACGAACTCAGCGATCCCGCATGGTTCGATCCGAACGGCAATCAAACGACAGGAAACGCGTTCCTCTGGACGAATCTGATGGGACTGCAGCCCCAGCCCGGCGGCTGCCCCGACGACGGCGGCGTCCTGATCCCCGGCACGATACCCGCGTCCGGCGTGCCCGGCACGTTTCTGGAGGAGCTGCAGGAACTCGTGATCAATCTTACCGTCGGAACGACAGGCAAGACGCAGGACGCCACGCCGATTCAGCGAACCGTGGACGACGTGCCGCCGACCGGCGGCGCGCAGACGATCGTCGAAGGCCCCGGCATGGAATCGTTCGCCGTGGAGGAAGAGACGCCGCACGGTCCGAGCAAGACCAGCGCGCCGAGCAGCCGCGTCATTACGTTCCTCGCGCCGCTCGAGATGTACACGGCCAGCCAGATGCGCGACTGCCTCGTGAACAAGGTTTTCGACCGCTTCGATCTCGGCGTTCCGAACCCGAAGCCGGACGCCGACTGCATGCTCTTCGTAGGCGTCGATGACGAAGTCCCCGCCGTGCGCGCGCTCCGGATCGGCCCCGCCGCGCCGAACCCGTTCAATCCCGTCGTTCGCATTCCCGTCGAGATTCCCCACGCGGGTCCGATGCGACTGGCGGTGTACGACGTACGAGGAAGACTCGTGAGAACGCTGCACGACGGGCAGCACGATGCGGGTTCCTTCAAGACGGAAGAGCGCGCCTTCTACTGGAACGGAACGACGGACGACGGGATCGACGCCGCGAGCGGTGTTTACTTCGTGCGCCTCGTTTCGGGTGAAGACCGCCGCATGACGAAGGTCGTGCTTCTTCGCTAGCGTACTCCGCGGCGATTCGGTACGCTGCATATCGTGAACCGCATGCGCGCTCCATCCGTACGCCGCCCGTTTATGCGGGAGACGTCCGCGTTCGCAACCTCCCTGCTCGCGTTCATAGTCCGTCTCGCATTCACACTCGTGTCCGTGTTCGCACTCGGGCCCGTGTTCACACTCGTGTCCGTGTTCGCACTCATGCCCGCGTTCACACTGCCTGCGGCTGCGCAGACCGTACGCGCCGATCCTTCGATCGAAGCCATCCGGCTTGCGAACGCCGGAGAGTCCGCCGCCGCCATCCCCCTGTTCGAAGAGGCATTCTCCCGCTCCTTTTCGTGGATCGTCGCCGACAAGGCAGGTGCCGCGTATGCGGAAGCCGGCGAAGCCGAACGCGGGGAGCGTTTCTTTCGCGGGCTGACCGGCAGAGACGAATCACTTCCCGCCCCCATCCTGTTCGCAATCGCGCGCATTCATGCCGGCACGGAGCGGGCGCTCGACGAATACGAGGCATCCCTCCGCAGGGATCCCGCGCAATGTCTCGTGTGGCGGCGCTACATCGACGACGCCAACGAGCAGAAGGAACTGGCGCGCGCGCGCGCGTTCCTCGAAACCGCCGCCCCGTCACCCGAGCGGACTTTCGCGCGCGGACATCTTGCGAGGCGCGAAGGCGACCATGAAGCGTCACGCGCACTGCTCGAGGAAGCGCTGGCCGCGGGCGCGGACCCGGGCTGGGTGATCGCGTCTCTCGGCGCCGTTTACATGGCGCAGAGCGAGTGGGAGCGTGCGATCGACTCGTACGGCTCCTCGCTGTCGACGCTTGCGGCGCGCGGCGACATCGAACTGGCCGCGCTCGTCGAGGCGAGCCGCGGGTATGCCGCGATGCGCCTCGGCCGCTACGAAGACGCGTTCGATTTCTTTCGCGAAGCCGTGCGGGGAACGGGCGCGACCGGCCGCTATCGTCTCGAAATCCAGTACGCGGCCGCGGCAAGCGAGTGCGCGATCCGGCTCGGACGCTACGAAGACGCAAACGAATGGACCGACGCCGCGAGGCGTAGGGCTAGGGAAGTCGGGAGCCCCGCGCTCGAGTACTACGCGATCGGAAGCTGGGCGGACTATATGATACGAACCGGCGAGTTCGAGAGCGTCGCGCGCGAACTCGAACCGCTCGCGACCGGGACCCCGGACGAAAGATCGCCGGGAATGCTCCGCCTGCTCCTGCATCTCGCGCGCGCGAAGAAGAGCGCGGGGGATCTTGCGGGGGCGGCGCGCTGGTACGAAGAACTCGCCGCCCGCAGCGCGGACGAAGCGCTTCTCCGCGCCGCCGCGTATGAAGGACTTGCCGAAACGCATCTGCTCCGGGGGCAGGCGCGAGAGGCGGAACGATGCCAGCGCGACGCGATCGCGGTCTATCGGGAGGCGCGCGATCCCGAAGCCGCGCTGCAGGCCGAGGCCGACCTCGCCCGCGTCTTCGAGTCCCAGGGGCGTTACCAGGAAGCCCTCGACGCTCTCTTCGCGATTCTGCCCGAAGAGCGCGCCACGCAGAACGCCGGCCGCCTCTCCGTCAGGCTCTCGGGAATCGCGAACCTCTACGATTTCCTCGGCAACTATCGGGAAGCACTCCGCTATCGGACCGAGGCGCTCGAGGCGGTGGAGCAGACGGGTGATTCACTCGGCATGGCGCAGGAGCGCGCGAACCTCGGCCTGCTTCAATTGAAAGCCGGGAGCTACGCGGAAGCCGACTCCAATCTCGAACGCTCCCTGCGCCTCGTTCGTTCACTCGGGCA
>JABDJQ010000438.1 GCA_013002425.1 Gemmatimonadota bacterium | reverse complement strand
GGTCTCTTCGATTCCGCTTGTCGTATCGCTCGAGGCGCGGGGCGATCGTCGCGTTCTCTATCGCGACGCCGGCGGCGAGTGGCGGTTCCACGCGGACTTCGCGAATGCCGACGACCTTGCTTCCGCGCTCGACGCCATGCAGTCGGAAGAAGAGCACCGGGAAGCCGTGATGCGTGACCGGGCGTCGATCCTGGATCTCTACGAAAGCGTCTTCTCGCACCACTCCTACACCGGGCGATCGGGCACGATGTACGGCTACGAGGGAATCGGATCGATCTACTGGCACATGGTTGCCAAACTGCTTCTCGCGATTCAGGAGACCGCGCTCCGCGCGATGCGCGGGGAGGAGGACGAGGCGGTCGTGCGGGAACTCGTCTCCCGCTATTATCGTGTGCGCGAAGGACTCGGGTTCGAGAAGACGCCCGAAGTCTACGGTGCGTTTCCGACCGATCCGTATTCGCATTCGCCGGGCCACGCGGGCGCTCGCCAGCCGGGCATGACAGGTCAGGTGAAAGAGGAGATTCTGACGCGATTCGGGGAACTCGGCGTTGCCGTTTACAACGGATGTCTTCATCTCGAGCCGATGCTGCTGCGGTCCGAGGAGTATCGAAGCGATCCCGGAACATTCGCGTATTACGATTGCAGAGGCCGTCAGGAGAGCATCGATATTCCGGCGCGCTCACTCGCCTTCACCGTGTGCCAGGTACCCGTCGTCTACCATCGGGTGTCGGTGTCCGGCGAACCCTGGATTCGCGTCACGGACGGGAAGGGCGCCGATATCGAAGTGGCCGGATCCCGCCTCGGCCGCAAACCGAGCCGATCTCTCTTTGCGCGACGCGGAGACATCGCGCGGATCGATGCCGGGATCGTACCCTCTCCCTACGTCTGACCGGTTCGTGTTATAATCCAGCAGCGCTCCGTACCCCTCGAGGACTTTCATGCCCGCTTTCTCCGGTTGCGATTCCCCGCCTCACGGTCTTCTTTTCCGTCCGCCGACTGCCGGTCTTCTCGTGCTGCTTCTGCTGTTTCCGCTCCACGCGGCGGCGCTGGATTACGAACTGGTCTGGGAGGACGAGTTCAACGGCACGGAAGTCGATACATCGCGCTGGGAATTCCAGACCGGCGACGGTTGCTCGATCGGGCTTTGCGGGTGGGGGAATAACGAGCTTCAATATTACCGTTCCCAGAATGCGACGGTTTCGGGCGGGCTGCTCACGATTACGGCCAGGGAAGAGTCGTTCGGCGGCAAGGACTACACGTCGAGCCGGCTTCGCACGAAGAACAGGGGAGACTGGACGTACGGTCGTTTCGAAATGCGCGCGAAGCTCCCGATCGGGCAGGGGATATGGCCCGCGTTCTGGATGCTTTCGACGAACGAGGAGTACGGCACCTGGGCCGCGACCGGCGAGATCGACATCATGGAATACATAGGAAGCGAGCCCGACAAAGTCTTCGGCACTCTGCACTACGGCGCCGCGTTTCCGGGAAACGTATTCAGCGGGAACGACTTCTTTCTGAACTCCGGGACGTTCAACGACACGTTCCACACCTTTGCGATCGAATGGGACCCCGACGAGATTCGTTGGTACGTCGACGGGGCGCAGTACGCGGCCCAGAACGAATGGTGGTCGACCGGCGGGCCGTTCGCCGCGCCGTTCGACGTCGACTTTCACCTGCTCCTGAACCTGGCGGTGGGCGGAAACCTGCCCGGTCCGCCTGACGGATCGACGGTTTTCCCTCAGGAATTCGTTATCGACTACGTTCGCGTCTATCAGCGAGACGAGTATCCCGACTGCCGCGTTGTGTTCGACAACATGAGCTTCACGAATCCGTTTGCGAAGAACTATTTCATCTTCAACGGCGCCGGCAACGGCACCGTTTCATCGAATCTCGTGAACTACACGCCGGAGGGCGGGTGCTGCCGATCGCTGAACGCGAGTTGGAGCTCCGGCGGAAGTACCGGATTTCTCGGAGGGTTCGGACGCACGTTTCCGATCGACCTGACAGACATGACGCATTTCGAATTCTGGATCGAACCGGACGCCGGACAGAACTTCACCCTCGAAGTGAATCTGCAGGACGACGACAACGGCGACAACTCGATTCCGGGATCGCCTGACGGCGCCGATGACGAGTTCCAGTAC
>JABDJQ010000420.1 GCA_013002425.1 Gemmatimonadota bacterium | reverse complement strand
GGGCTCGGTCGACCGGACCGCTCGAGAAACTCCTTCGCGTTTCGCATGGTCGTAAACCCGAGTTCGAGCGACCGGCCGACCGACTTGCTGACCGCGTCGACGACGGGCGGAGCCAGTTGCGCACCGGAACCCCAGGTGCAGACGGCGAAGACCATCGCGACAACGACGGTGACGATCGCCACGGCGACTCCGACCACGGCCATCTCGGGTCTGTTCTTGATTTCGCCGATGCGCTCCTGAAACTCGTCGATCTTCGTGCCGTACTCCTTCATGAAGTCCTGCATCCGGTCGCGATTCGCAATGCGGGGGGAGCGCGCGTGATCCATGACGGCGGAAAGGGTTTCATGCGCGGTTCCGATGGTCCGCTGCATCAGTTCGTCCAGTTTCGGAGGATCCGCCCCGGCCTTCACCGCCTCGAGAAGCGCGGAAGTACTCCTGCTGAGCGCCTGCGTCGGCGCCTTCAGCGCCTTCGGCAGTGCGGGAAGAACCGCCGCGCCGGCCGCGTTCCCGCTCAGCAGCCTTCCGACGGAAGACTCGCGCGACTTCCGCAGCGCGTCCGCCGTTTTCGATCCGGCCGCGCCGTTCGGGTTCGGGGAGTCGTTCTGCGTGCGACCGCCGATTTCGGCCGCGGCGTCCGCGACGTCCTTCAGAACGGGGGGCAGATTCGGTTTCGGGATTCTCATTGTCGTTCTCCTGCTTCGAGGACCGGTGCCTGCTGCTCGTTACCGGTCCTGTTTGGAGAACGGCGGGATCTCCCGCGAGTGGCGAACGATTCGATCGGGTCATGCATCCACGGTCGCCACGAAGATGGGGGGCAGGATACCATGGGGCCTGCTGTTTTCCTGGTGTTCCTACTTCAACAGAACGACCTTGCGACGCGCCGAGAAATCGCCTGCCTGGAAATGCACGAAATAGACGCCGGGCTCCACGTGTTCGCCGCGTGCGTCTCGGCCGTCCCAACGGGTGACTCCACTCGTCTGCGACGAGGCGTCGAGGCTTCGGACGAGGCGCCCGGCCAGGTCGTACACCATAAGCGAGATCGCTCCGCCCGAAGCGGGAAGCGACCAGCGCAAGGAGAGTTCGCCGCGAAACGGATTCGGGCCGACGGCAAGGGGGGAACGTTCGACAGAGCCCCCCGCGACCCCCGTCGCAACCGGCGCGTACGCGGATGCACTGGCCTGCACCGGATTCGAAGCCTCCGCCAGCACTTCCGGGCCGAAGCTCGAAGACGCGTTCGGGCCGGCATACGCGATCACGCGGGTCGTTTCGAACGTATTGAACGTGCCGAGCGCCGGATCCGTGTTCGGGATCGGGTCCTGTTCCCAGAAGCCGCTCGCGCCGTATTCATTGCCGTCTCCGGTACATTGCGTCACGGTCGGCGTTACATCGTCGGAGTAATAGCTCGTGAAGTCTATGTTCGGAATATCGGATTCGATCAGAAGCCCCTGCGCCAACGTTCCCTGGGTCCCCGTAACCATTTGCCAGGTGATTTCCCCCGACGTCGCAGCGTCGGGGACGCCGTCGATCGTGAGTCCCGCGTTGAAGTCGTCGCTATACGTCATGCCGATTGCGGCGGACGAGTAATCGAAATAGTCGATGATTCCGGCGATGGCATGCACCCGAAGCGCCGTGTACAGGTCTTCCCGCGATTCGTAGAAGGCGTGGATCCGGTGCGTGGTCGGGCCGCTGTTCGCGCCCACGTATCCGCGCAGCACGCGCACGGGCCCGCCCCTGTTTACGATGAACGCGCCCTCCCCCGCGCTGAACGTGTCTTCCGAGCGCTGGCAGACGCCGGGCGCGAAGAGCGACTTGTGCCGGTCGAGAATTTCAGAGCTGTCCGCGCCCCCCGTAAAGACGCGCGTCTCGTCACGGATCCAGCGATCGGCGAAGTGAACCGCGTACGCGGGAGTCGTCAGCGTCGTGTTCTCCGGGTTCGGGCCGTTCATGGTTCCGTATGTCGTTTTGTAGGGGCCCGAGAGCAGATCGAAGTCGTAAACGAGGGCCGTCGCGCCGGCCGCCGGGTCCAGAGTTCCGTTGCTCTCGAACAGGTAGACAAAGGCGGTATCCGAGCCGAGCGGATTCGTGACCGTGAGTTCCCATCCCGTCCCCGCGAGAACGCCTGCGGGTTCCGGCGCGCCCGGGGCGCGAAGGTCACCCGCGTTGCACGCCATGAAAACCAGTTCGTCGTTAGTGTCGAACCCGGGGTCCGTGTCACCGCCGGTAAACGTCGACGTGTCGGTGTAGGTG
>JABDJQ010000419.1 GCA_013002425.1 Gemmatimonadota bacterium | reverse complement strand
GTACTGGACCAACCTCGCCTTTCTGTTGCACAACGCGGGCCGCCCGGAAGAAGCGGTCGAGTGCGGCCGCAAGGCGCTCGCGATTCAGGAGGTTCTTCTCGGCGAAGATCATCCCGAGACTGCCGCGGCCCGGCAGAACCTCGCGACGTCGCTTGCCGCGATCGGGGAGTTCGACGAAGCGGAAGAGCAGGCAGGCCGTGCTCTCACGGTGTTCAAGGCGGCCTACGGCGAGCGTCATACGCGCGTCGCCAGCGTTCTCAACAACACGGCGCTCGCGCTGCTCGATCAGGGTGAGCCGGAAAGGGCGCTCCCCCGGCTCGAAGAAGCGCTTGCGATCTATGTAGAGACGTTCGGCTCCGAGCATGTGTATGTCGCGATCGCGCGACACAACGTGGGGCGCGCGCTTCACGAATCCGGCCGGCTCGAGGAAGCGGAGCGGACCTGCGAGGAGAGTTTCGCCCTGTTCGGGGAGGTCTTCGAAGGCGATCACCCGAACGTGGCGGCCTCCGCGATTCAACTCGCGAAAGTACGACGCGACCGCGGCCGACCGACAGAAGCCGAGCCGCTCCTGCGTGACGCGGTCCGCATTGCGGGCGCCACTCTGAACCCGGATCATCCGGTTCGCGTTCGCGCCGATCGCGAACTCGCGCGTTGTCTGTTCGATCTCGGCCGCTACGACGAAGCGGAGGAGCTCCTCGTTGCGGTGCAGGCGCTTCACGACTCCACTGCGAGCCCGGATGACGACGAAGCGCGCGCGATCGCGGCCGAGCTGGATTCGCTGCGAAGGGCGCGGGACTGAGGGCTGCTTCCGCGACCGCTCGAGGGCCTGGAAACACTCCTCCGCATCCATCCATTACAAACAACGGGATCAAGCATATGTTTCACGTTACCGACGATATTCGCATCGCAGAGATTCGGCCGCTGATTCCCCCGGCGATCCTGATGGAAGAACTCCCTGTCTCCGATACGGCGTCCACCACAGTGGCAAGCGGGCGTTCCGATACCAATCGTATTCTGCGCGGGGAAGACGATCGACTCATGGTTGTCGTGGGGCCCTGTTCCATTCACGATCAGCAGGCCAGTCTGGAATACGCCGGATTGTTGAAGGAGGCTGCGGATCGGTTCGCCGACGACCTGCTTCTCGTAATGCGCGTCTACTTCGAAAAGCCTCGCACTTCGGTCGGGTGGAAAGGCCTGATCAATGATCCGGACCTGAACGGAAGTTTCGTCATCAACAAGGGCCTGCGCATCGCCCGCAAACTCCTGCTCGACCTCGCGGAGACGGGCCTTCCGGCGGGGACCGAGTTCCTGGATACCATTACCCCCCAGTTCATCGCGGACCTCGTGTCATGGGGCGCCATCGGCGCCCGCACCACGGAGAGCCAGATCCATCGAGAACTGGCTTCCGGGCTCTCGATGCCCGTCGGCTTCAAGAACGGTACGGCGGGAAGCATCGGGATCGCCATCGACGCGATCAAAGCCGCGAGAAACTCGCATCACTTCCTCTCGGTCACGAAACAGGGCCTCTCCGCCATCGTGTCTACGAAAGGAAATGACAACTGCCACCTCATTCTCCGCGGCGGAAAAGACGCCCCGAACTGCAGCGCCGACGATATCGAGGCCGCGATCCGAATGCTGGAGGCCGCGGGCGACTGTCTTCCCCGGCTCATGGTCGACTGCAGTCATGGCAACAGCCGCAAGAAGTACCGGCGCCAGATCGATGTCGCGAACTCACTGGCAGGGCAGATCGCCGCCGGCTCCCCGCACATTTTCGGAGTGATGCTGGAGAGCAATCTGGTGGAAGGGCGCCAGGACCGTGCCCCGGGGAAGGACCTGGTTTACGGTCAAAGCATTACGGATGCGTGTCTCGGGTGGGAGGACACGGTCACGGTTCTGGACCGGCTGGCAGCGGCGGTGCGGAAGAGCAGATCGTAAAGGACTGGGCGCAATGGCTGCGAAGAAGCCAAGTCGGCTGCGCTGCCGGGCGCGCTCGTTCTCGATCAGGGTGCGCGTTCCGGATCGGCTTCGGGCGCTCTCTCTTCGTCAGCAGTTGTCGCATGTTCGCGCTGGACGGCGGCTTCGCCTTCCTCCACGAACCCCGTCACGATCCGCGCGTGGTTCCAGGCGACTCGCACCGCGACCGGAGTCAATCCCGTTACGTGCATCCGGAGTCCGTCTTCGAGCACAACCAACGTGGTGACGATGTCGTCAGAGTGCTCTACCAGCTCTCGAAACGCGGGATCCCATCGGCGCACCATGGCTCCGGATTCGATTCGCATCTTCATGTAATCCACGTGATCGCGAAGTGCGGCCACGATCTTCGGATCCTCCGAAGTGGTCGTAGCGACGTAACCGGAATCCGTCAAGACCACTTCGCGGTCGATCCCTTCGTGCTCCATGGCCAGCAGGTGAATCAACTCGCGCTGCTCCGCCGGGAGCGGCCCCCTGATCGGAGTTCGTTCGCTTCCGCCGGCGGCAGCAACAGAATAACCGACGAGCAGTGCGAGAACCGCAATCCTCATGGATGACATCTACTTCCCCTTCCGTGACGTACTCTTTGGGCGCTTTCTGCCGAAGCGTGCGCGGACACAGTGCAATATTCCCGCAAGCGCCGGTTCGGCGACAGTGTAGTAGCGCTCTCGCCCCCGAAGCTCGACCTGCAGCAGACCGCGATCCCGCATGCGCCCCAGATGAGTGGAAGCGTGAGAAGGGGAGAGTCGGCAACGTTCCGCGAGCTCACCCACCGAATATTCCGCGTCGAGCAGGAGTTCGATCATGCGAAGTCGCGTCGGGTGGGCAAGGGTCCTCAGACACTCGGCCGCCGACTCGAAGCCTTGCGGAGAGAGCCGCTGATCATCGCTTTTGCTTTTTGTCATTATCCAATTATATCACGATATATTGATATGTCAATCCGGCCTGCAGCAATGCAGTCCTGCCGTGAACCTTCGTCTTTTTTCCAGATGTGGATCCGCTTTGTCTCAGCCGTCCCCGTTC
>JABDJQ010000004.1 GCA_013002425.1 Gemmatimonadota bacterium | reverse complement strand
GGTTCGGGGCTTAGAGCGGGACGGGCCGCGGCTTTCGTGATTCCCGAATCTGCCGGGGGATTCGAATGATTGATCTCGTTGCGACATTCATCCTCTTTTTTGCGGTCATCGACCCGATAGGAACGGTGCCCGTGTTCATCGCGGTCACGCGCGGATATGAAGCGAAGGACACGCGCAGAATCGCGCTGATCGCTGCGGCGGTTTCGGCGGCGGTGCTCGTCTTCTTCGTGGCCGTGGGCGAGCTGATCCTGAACGCGATGTCCATACCGCTCGCGGCCTTTCAGATATCGGGCGGAATCGTGCTTTTTCTGTTCGCGCTTTCCATGATTTTCGGCGAGAGCAAACCCGAGGAGGAGACACGAATGGTCGAGGGGCATGAGGAGACCGCGATTTTTCCGCTGGCCGTACCCTCCATTGCCGGCCCGGGAGCGATGCTTGCCGCGGTGCTGATGACCGAGAACGCGAAGTTCGATCTCTGGCAGCAGGTGCAGACTTCGCTCGTCATGCTGTCCGTTATCTTCGTGACCCTCCTCTTCATGCTCGCGGCGAGCGGAATCCATCGCCTGATCGGCAGCGCGGGCGCGAGTGTCGTCAGCAGGGTCATGGGCCTGATTCTGGCTTCAGTGGCAACCGCCAATACGCTGACCGGCATTCGAGGCTACTTCGGCCTGCAATAATCCTGTCGCATGTCAGCGCCCGAGCTTCACCATGCACTGCAGGCGGTCGTTCCCTTCGCGCGTCCAGTGCACGCGGGCGCCGATCGCGTCGAGATCGAGGCGCACGCCTGCAGGAAGTACGTCGTCGCTCCAGACAGGGCCACCGGTTTCAACGCCGGGCCCGTTCGGCGTTTCACCATCCGACGCATGCACGTTTCCGCCCTCGCGCGAAACGATCAGCAGCACCTGATCCGCCCGCCGAAACGCCTGGATCTCGACGCCGCGACTCGTAGCCGCGCCGCCCGCCCGAAAGCGATCCAGCAGCGCGCGCACGACGTCGAGCAGCGCATCCTCGTCCCCCTCGAGAATCCCCATCTTGCGGTTCACGCTCAGAACGGCCGAAGACTCCGCGGCCTCCTCCCAGTTCGATACGATCGCCTCCAGCGCTGCTGCGAAACGGCTGCTCACGGCTCCTCCTTGATGATCCCGCCCTCACCATACCAAAAACTTTTCGTTGCGGGTTTCGGCCCCGGCCTGCGTACCCCCGTAGCTTCGGAAAGTCGCGTAGAGATCCCATACCGTCTAGTATAGAGAGTCGCCGCTGGAGAATCACCGCAACGGAACAAAGAGGAACACATGCGAACTTTTCGGGGCGCCCTGAATGACACGGGGCTCGCGACGACGAAATCGAGGCCCCTCAAGAGCCGCCGCTGGATCTATGTGCCGTACGATCAGCTGACGCTCGCGCTCGGCCCCCTCGCGCGCGAGGACCGTGAAGAGCTCGGCGTCGTGCTCGTCGAGAGCGTGGCGAAGGCGAAGCGGCGCCCTTACCACAAGCAGAAGCTCGCGCTCGTCCTTGCGAACATGCGCCACTTCGCTGTCGAGTGCGCCGCAAAGGGAATCGCCGTCCGCTACGAGGCGACCGCGGGCGGCTATGCGGACGTTCTTGCCGCACTCACGAAGGAGCTCGGCACGATCCGGGTCATGGAGCCGGCCGAGCGTGAACTGCGGGAAGAGCTCGCGCCGCTGTTCGAGTCGGGCGCGCTCGAGTGCATCGAGCACGAAGGATGGCTCACGACCGCGGAACAGTTCGAACGCGCTGCGCCGAACGGGCCGCCCTGGCGCATGGACCGCTTTTACAAGATCGTCAGAAACGACACGGGCATTCTGATGGACGATGACAAGCCGGTCGGCGGGAAGTACAGCCACGACGCCGACAATCGAAATCCCTGGAAAGGGAAACCCGCCGCGCCCGACCTGCCGTCCTTCCGGCCGGACGCGATCACGAAGGAGGTCGGCGCACTCGTCGAGGAGAAGTTCGCGGACCACCCGGGCAAGCTCGACCTGTCGTCGCTCCCCGCGAATCATCGAGACGCGCTCCGCATGTGGCGCTGGGCGCGCGAGTCGTGCATGGAGCACTTCGGCCCGTACGAAGACGCGATGTCGACCGCCTCGCGCAATCTCTTTCACACGCGCGTTTCGCACCTGATCAACGTGCACCGGCTGCTGCCGAAGCAGGTCGTCGACGACGTGCTCGCGCTCGACATCCCGCTCGCGAGCAAAGAGGGTTTCGTGCGCCAGGTGATCGGGTGGCGCGAGTTCGTGCGCCACGTGCATGTCGCGACCGACGGCTTTCGCAGTCTCGACGGTCGCACCGTTCCCGTAAACGGCGCCGGCGACGCGACCCCGTCCTTTCTGCGCGGACGGACCGAACTCCCTGCCGCGTTCTGGGACACGAAGTCCGGACTCCGCTGCCTCGACACGGTCGTCGAAAGCGTCTGGGACGAAGCGTATTCCCATCACATCACGCGTCTCATGATCCTCTCGAACCTCGGCACGCTGCTCGACTTGACGCCGCGCGCGCTCACGGACTGGTTCTGGGTCGCCTATCACGACGCCTACGACTGGGTCGTCGAACCGAACGTGCTCGGCATGGGCCTTTTCGCCGCCGGCGACATCATGACGACGAAACCCTACGTCTCGGGCGCCGCCTACATCGACCGCATGAGCGACTACTGCGGGGAGTGCACGTTTCATCCGAAGAAGAACTGCCCGATCACGCGTCTCTACTGGGCGTTTCTCGCGCGCAAGGAGAAGCTGCTGTCCGGGAATCACCGCGTCGGGCAGGCCATGGCCTCCCTGCGCAAGAGATCCGCGGAGAAGAAGAAGGAGGACGCGCGCGTTTTCGAAACGGTGCGCGCTCGACTCGCGAAGGGCGAACCGGTCACGCCCGAAGATCTCGACTGAGAGCGGCGGGGGGGGGGCGAATGACGATTTCGTGCGACCATTCCCGGCGACGATTCCCGATAACGTCCTTGCGAAAACGGCTCTTTCGGCCGATCCTCCCCGTGTAGCCGCCATCGTCCGCGGGCGCCGGCACGAGAATCGAACCGCGCCGGCTCTCCCGGTGTGCTGACCGGAACGACGGAGAGTGCATTCTTGAGCGACAAGCCGGAAAACAACGAGAGTCCGCCGCGTCACGCACGCGGCCGAATCGCGGGGTGGGGGCGCCAGTTCGCGCCCGGGCGCGAGGAGTTCTCCGCGGAACTGCGGGAGGCGTCCGAAGGCGCGGTGCTCTTCCGCGGCCTCGGGCGATCGTACGGCGACTCGGCGATTCCGCCGGCGTCGGAACCGGTCGTCGTCGCGACTCCGCTCGCGGACCGCATTCTGTCGTTCGATCGCGAAACGGGCATCCTTCGCGCGGAAGCCGGGCTCTCGCTCAAGGCTTTGAACGAACTCTACCTGCGCCGCGGCTGGTTCACGCCCGTTTCGCCCGGCACGCAGTTCGTGACTCTCGGCGGCATGGTCGCCGGCGACGTGCACGGCAAGAATCATCACGTCGCGGGCTGCTTCGGGCAGCACGTGCTCGCGCTCACGATGCGACTGGCGGACGGGCGCATCGTAAGCTGCTCGCGTGACGAAAACGCGGATCTCTTTCTGGCCACGATCGGGGGCATGGGCCTTACGGGACACATTCTCGAAGTCACGTTCACGATGAAACGCATCGCGAGCCCCTGGATTCTTCAGGAGACCGAGAAGATCGACAACCTCGACGCGTTCATGGCCGGGCTGCAGGCGAGCGCCGAGGAGTGGCCGTACACCGTCGGCTGGATCGACTGCCTCGCGCGCGGAAAGAACATGGGCCGCGGCATTCTGATGCGCGGGCGATGGGCGAAACCCGACGAGGCGCCGAGCCATCCGCCGCCGCGCAAAAAACGCATCGGCATTCCGTTCGTGTTTCCCGAGTTCGTGCTGAATCCGCTCACGGTGCGCGCCTTCAACACGCTCTATTATGGAAAGCATGTTTTTCGCAGCACGCGCGGGATCGTTCACCCGGACACGTTTTTCTATCCGCTCGACGCGATCATCGACTGGAATCGCATTTACGGACCGCGCGGATTCACGCAGTACCAGTGCGTGCTTCCCGAAAAGGAGCGCCCCGGTTCCGCGAAACGTTTTCTCGAACTGCTCACGCGTCTCGGCGGATCGTCGTTCCTGTCGGTGATCAAGGATTGCGGGGCCGAGGGCGACGGGTTGCTTTCGTTCCCGATGCCGGGGATTTCCATCGCACTCGACATCGCGGTGCGCGATAATACGCGCGAACTCGTGGATCGCCTGAACGAGCTCGTGATCGACGAAGGCGGCCGCGTGTACCTGTGCAAAGACGCGTTCATGCGCGCCGAACACTTCATCGCCATGGAATCGCGCCTCGACGAGTGGAAAGAGGTACGCGAGAAATGGAATCCGGGGGCGCGCATACGAAGCGCGCAATCCGTGCGACTGATGGGAGACAAGCCGTGAGAATCGCGATCGTGGGGGCAACGAAAGGGATGGGGCGTTCGCTCGCGCGGGCGCTCGCAGAGCGCGGCGATCAGTTGTATCTGTGGGGACGCGATATCGGCGACCTGGAGCTCGCGGCCGCGGACCTGCGCGCGCGATCCGACAGTCGCGTTGCCGGGTTCGGCGCGCTCGACTTCGAAGCGCCCGAAATGTTCGACGCCGCGCTCGACGCCGCCGAGAAGGCGCTCGGCAAACTCGACGGTGTAATTGTGACCGCCGGATTCTTCAACACGCAGGACAAGCTCGAACAGGACCCCGCGTTTCTTGCGCGGCTCATGACCGTGAACTATACGAACACCGTGCTCTTCTGCGAAAACGCTCGCAAACGCCTGATCGCCGGAGGCGGCGGACTGCTCTGCGTTTTTTCCTCCGTGGCCGGCGATCGCGGTCGCAAACCCGTCATTCTCTACGGCTCCAGCAAGGCCGGGCTCTCGCACTACCTCGAAGGGCTCGACCACAAGTTCCACGCATCCGGCCTGCATGTGCTGAACGTAAAACCCGGCTTCGTCAAGACCGGCATGACCGCCGGCCTCCCCTCGCCGCCTTTCGCCGGCGATCCCGACGCCGTCGCCCGCACCGTGATCCGCGCGATCGAAAAGAAAAGGGCCGTTGTCTACGCGCCCCCGATCTGGGGCCTCATCCTCCGCGTCATCCGCACGCTGCCGCGCTTCGTCATGCGCAAGATCAACTTCTAGTAGAACGTCGTACGGATACCCGGAGCCTGTCGCGTCGGGTGGCGGGCGCCCGGACTTCAGCCTCTCCTCGGCGTCGCCCTGTCGGGCCTGCTCTCATGAAACGCGAAACCTGTCTGCCGAACCCCCTGCCCTCCAATGGGGCTCCGCCTGCGGGGAGCTGAAGACCGGGCGCTCGTCAGTGGCGTCGTGGTCCGGGGAACCGCACTTCCTCGCGCGTGAGGAATCCGGAGGGGAGGGGAGAAGAGAAGAGGGAGCGGCGAAACGACTGCCGATCCGGATGGCGCGAGCGATCGAATTCCGGTCCGAGCGGCAGGGGAAGAATTTTTTCGGCGGGAATTCCGCACAGAGCGGAAGGT
>JABDJQ010000393.1 GCA_013002425.1 Gemmatimonadota bacterium | reverse complement strand
CGCCCGATGCATGCGTTTCGGCCAGATCGTCCCAGACGGAATGCGCGAGCAGATCTTCGATGACGCGGTCTCTCCTGCTCACTCCGGGTCCTCCTGGTACAGGATGCGCCCGCACCCTTCACAGGTAACGAGGTTCTTCGCCTGGCGCACTTCGATCTGGCGCTGGTCGGGTACCTGGCGGTAGCAGGTTTCGCACGCGTCCCGTACGAGGCGCGACATCGCGATGGTTCCGTCAGCTTTCCGGATGGACTCGTATTTTGCGAGCACTGCCTTGTCGATCGTGGCTGCGGCGGCCGTGCGCTTCTCCGTGAGATGCTCGGACTCCGCTTTCAGCGCTTTCTCTTCTTCGGCTGCCTCGATGCGCGTTTTCTCGAGCCCCGTGACGGCCGCAGCGACAGCTTTTTCCGCAGCGACAAGTTCCCCGGCGAGTTCCTCGTCGCGCTCGAGCAGGCCCAGGATTTCGTCTTCGATGGTTCCGGTCTTCGTGCGAAGGTGTTCGATCTCGTGCTCGAGCGCTTTGTACTGCTCGTTCGTTTTTACCTGGGCGAGCTGTCCGGAGAACTTCAAAATCTCCGCTTCGTTCGCGGCAATGTCCCCTTCCCGCTTTTTTCTCGCGAGCCTGCTCGCTTCGATCTCGGCGAGCGCCGTCTTCTTCTTTTTATCGGCGTCCGCGAGAGCCCGCTCCGCCGCCGCAATGTCTTCGGGAATGGCAAGGAGCCGCTTCTTCGCCGAAGCGAGAATCGTATCGAGACTCTGGAGCGACCACAGCCTGGCCAGCTGTTCCTTCATCGAATGCCCTCATGCAAAACCCCCCCGGTGGCCCGGAGGGGCGACGGTTTCGATTCGTCGTCACGAAACCATGGTGGGCGATACTGGATTTGAACCAGTGACCTCCCGCGTGTGAGGCGGGCGCTCTAAACCACTGAGCTAATCGCCCTGTCGGACGAACGTGTATGCAGAGCACTGAATCGAAGCATGGGCCCACCAGGACTCGAACCTGGGACCTGCTGATTATGAGTCAGTTGCTCTAACCAACTGAGCTATGGGCCCCGCTACGGGATTTCGACGTACCCCTTGAGCTTGCGGCTCCGGCTCGGATGGCGCAGTTTGCGCAATGCTTTCGCCTCGATCTGGCGAACGCGTTCGCGGGTCACGTTGAAGATGCTCCCCACTTCTTCGAGCGTACGCGGGCATCCGTCGCCGAGACCGAAGCGAAGCCGGATCACTTTCTCTTCGCGCTTCGTGAGCGTGCTGAGAACGCTGCTCATCTGCTCCTGGAGCATGACGAACGCAGCGGAGTGTGCCGGTGAAACCACTTTGGTGTCTTCGATGAAGTCGCCGAGATTCGAATCTTCGTCTTCACCGATCGGCCGATCGAGAGAGATCGGTTCCTGCGCAGCCTTGAGTACCGACTTGATCTTGTCGACCGGAAGGTCGAGCTTCTTCGCGATCTCCTCGGGCAACGGCTCGCGTCCGTATTCCTGAACGAGTCGACGCGAGGTCCTGATGACCTTGTTGATCGCCTCGATCATATGAACGGGAACGCGAATGGTGCGCGCCTGGTCGGCGATGGCGCGCGTGATCGCCTGACGGATCCACCAGGTGGCGTAAGTGCTGAACTTATACCCTTTTCGGTAGTCGAATTTATCGACGGCCCTCATTAGACCACTGTTGCCTTCCTGGATCAAGTCCAGAAACTCGAGGCCGCGGTTGGTGTAACGCTTCGCGATCGAGATGACGAGACGCACGTTCGCTTCGATCATTTCGCGCTTGGCCATGGCCGTGATCCGCTCGCCGTCGTCGATCAAACGCACGAGGCTGTCGATGCGATCCCGCGTGATGCGCGCTTCCGTTTCGACTTTGCGAAGCTTGCGCTGTTCGGCTCGAATCGCCTTCGAGCACTCGACGACACGCTCGGGCTGGAGACCCGTCTTCTTCGCGACATCCGTCGCTCCGCGCTTGCTCGCATTCACCTTGCGCGAAAGTGCGTGGACGTCGGTCATCGTATCGACGCGCACTTCCTTCACGAGGTTCCGGATCTCGCGGTCGGACGCGCGAACGAGCCGGGCGGTACGCCTCACTTTGCGAATCAGGCGGTCGTGGAGGCGTGGCATGAGCTGCAGCTTCAGAATCTCGACATCCGTCTTCTTGCAGAGGTCGTTCCATTCCTTGGCCTTCTTCGCGTCGCGCGGTGCGGTCCCCCACTTCTTGTCCTCGATCTTTTCGATCTTCGCATTCAAGCGGAGAATCTTGCGCAGGATTCGGA
>JABDJQ010000376.1 GCA_013002425.1 Gemmatimonadota bacterium | reverse complement strand
CCGAAACGCTCTCCGCGAACGAACCTCTGCTCACGAAGATCGAACTGCTGCACGCGCGCGCGGAGCGCCTCTGGTTCGAGGCGAACCCGGGCGCGGAGACGGCGCAGCCGCCTTCGGTGCGCGATATTCTCGGGAACCTGACGAAATTCGAAAAGCTCGCGCGCGGGCAGTTCCAGCGTTTTCACGAACTGGCCGGCTCACCCGTCATGCAGCCTTCCGGCGCGAGAAGCGCGATCCGTTTCTCGGGTGACGCGGAATTCGGCATCGGTACGAACACGGCGACGACGAAGATCGGCGGGGAAGACGCGGCCGAGACCGGGATCTCGCGGTCGACGGTCAGAGCGAATCTCGCCGCCGCGATCACGGCAAACGATCGGGTAGCGGTCGGGATATTGCGCAACGAAGAAGTCGACTTCGCGCCGTCCACGACGAGCGAAGCGGAGCTTCGTTACGACCGCCGGCTCGGAAAGGGCGCGAAACTGCACGCGCTCGGCGCGTTCACGGGTTTCCAGAACGACGCGAACAAGGACGCGGAATACGGCGACAAGAAATTCGAGATGGGGGGAACGTTCGGGCCCACGAAGAAGTTCAGGGCGAAGGTGCTGGCGCGTCTCGAGGGACGTTCGTTCGACAACATCGAAGACGCCGACTTCGGCGACAGCCGCCTGCAGGCGGAGCTCTCGGGGAAGGGAGGCGCGGGCGACTGGAAGCTCAAGGCGGAGAACCTGAGCCACGACGCCGATGTCGACACGGAGGACAGCGACAAGAAGCGGATCGCCGGTGAAATGGGACTCACGACCGGCGGCGGCGGGCGCTTCGCTCTGTCGCTCTTCACGGAAGGAACGACGTTCGACGCGGATGACGACACGCGCAACTACACGAAGAGCGGGGCGCGGATCGAGGGCAGGAGCGGCGGCGCGGGAACGAAGCGGACCGTGCACCTCTCGTTCGACAGGCGGGAACATGACGCAAACGTGGACCGTGACTACAAAGAGTACGAGGGCGGGCTCCGGTCGTTCGGGTTCGACTCGAAAAACGGCGCGCGCCGAAGCTCGCTCACGGGCCGGTACCGTGACTACGAAGGCGAAGGAAGCATCGCGTTTCTCGATCTCGCCGAGGGCCGGTGGGACCAGTCGACACAGACGCTCGGCGCCTCGGGGAGCGGGGTCTTCTGGGAAATGAATCACTTCTTCCGCTGGTACTTCGACAACGGCGGCTTCGAACGGAACGCGGAGCTCAATCAGTTCGTCTGGTTCGGACTCGTGATCTCTCCGAAGCAGGCGTTTCGCGCCGGCCCGTTCGTCGCGGGTGACACGGAACTCGTGACCGTAAGCAGCCAGCTCGATCCGGAGAGCGGGGATGAACTCGGCTCGTTCGAATCGCCCTCGAATTCAGTGCGATACGGCGTGAAGGGGGACGCCAGATTCTCGCGCGGCCGCGTGCGCGGCAAAATGGCGGGGCGCTTCGAGACGACGAGTTTCTACAATCTGGAAGATTCCCCGAGCCCGAACCGTCTGGACATCAGCGGCAACCTCGAGGTCGTGCTTCGAAACGATATCAGCGGATCCGTTCGCGGCCAGTACTTCAAGACCGGGTCCGACGATCCCGGGGCATTGAGGACGAGTGAGATCGATCTCCTCTTCAGCATCATCTACCGATTCGATCAGACCAGGGACAATCGCTCGGGAAGGAGCAGTGCGCTATGAAATCCACGCGCGCGACCATGCGCAGACTCTCCCCGTTTCTCGCGATCGCGGCGCTCCTTTTCGTTTGCGTCGGCGCGGCGTTCGCCGATTCGAAAGAGCGCAATCCCGTGGAATCGCTTACGCCGGCGGAGATCGACGCGCTCGTCGCCATGTACAACGACAAGGCGAAGAACGGTCTTTACGAAAGCGACACCGCGTATCGGGACGCCGTCTTTCGGAGGGCGTCGCAGCAGAGCGCGCAGCGTGTGCGACAGGCGCGGCAGGAAGTGCAGAATCTCGAGAACCAGCAGATCCAGAGCGCGTTTCTCGCGGCGATGCGGGATTTCAAGGAAGTGTACGCGCGCTCGACGAAGGACAAGGAGTGGTACCACGGCGCGGCGGCATACGGCGGGGCGGCGGCCGCGCACTGGAAGGACAAGCAGGCGGCGGTGGAAGCGGCCGTAGCCGACGGCGACGCCACCGCATCGGCGTCGACGGCGGCCGGTTATCAGCGTCTGGCGCAGGGGTCCGACGCGCTGCACCGCATGGCGAAGATCGCCAAGGAGTATGAGGACCTCAGCAAGAAATCCGAGGCGGCGAGCACCGGCGGCACTGCGGCCGGCGTCGACTTCGCCGCCTCCACGATGAGGGCGTTTCTCGCGCACGCGAAAGAGTATGCAGGCGTGCTGCAGGCGCGGCAGAGCGGCGAGCTGGCGAAGCTGGCCCCGCTCGGCGGATCCATTCCCGGTATCCGCGGACCCGATAGCGAACAGATTATCGAGAGCGTGCTCGCCACGGAAGCGAGCGTGCGCAAGATGAAGGACATGGGGTACTACGCGGGCGAGGCGATGAAGAAGATCGACACCGCGAACAAAGCGGTGCAGACCCTCGACCGCATGATCAACAATCCCGATTTCGCGCGTCTCGAAAACAGCGAGTATCTGACGGGAGAGCAGAAGGACTTCGGCAAGGCGATGATCGCGGCGGGCGAAGCCGTAAAGGGGCTGGCCGACATCTTCGGCGCGGATCTCGGGAACGTGCCGGCCGCGATTCTGAAGAACGGCGGCCAGGGGATCGAAGCGATCGGACAGTCGGTCGGTTACGCGGCGGCGCTCGAAGAAAAGAAACGGCAGGGGGGCCTGGGCGGGATCGCGTCCGAGTTTCGCGGCGCGATTCCCGAATTCGCGGATGTCGGCCTTCGCGTGCGGGAAAACGGCGCGACGGGCGAACTCACGATCCCCGGGGGCGCTGCGGGCGAAGTTACCCTTGCGAGCGGCCAACTGCAGGCGCTGCGCGACGCCCTCTCCGCGTTTACGAGCCTGGCCGGTCGAAACCCGACGCAGGAAGAACTCGCGAGGCTGGCGGCCGGCGGCCGGATCGTTGTCGACGGCAGACCGGTCACGATGAACTCGCTTTCCAATCCGCACAACCGCACCGACTCGGACCTGCGGGGAGCGGAACGTACCGAACTCGACGCGTTCATCGAAGCGGCGATCGCGGGTCTGTCCGACGCGGAGATCAAAAAACTCCACCCCGACAGCGGGGCGACAGGCGGATGGACGCGCCAGGATCATCGCGACAAGCGCGAAGAAATGAATCGCCTGACGCAGGAGCTTTACGGCGAAGACGTGAGCGCGACAATGTACGGGGCCGATCTCGTGCAGGACGGACAGGTGACGGAGGATCTCGAGCAGAAGATCGAAGATCGGAAGACGACGCTCGAAAGGCTCCAGGACCTGCTCGACGACGAATCGCTTACACAGCGGGAACGCCTCGAAGCCGAGAAGCGCTACCTCGACGAACTGCGCAGGCTTCGTGAGCTCGCGGAGGAGCGGGAAAAGGAAAAGGACAAGCCGGACGACGGCGCGGGCGACGGCGAGGGCGAAGGCGGCGGAAGCATTGACGATGCGCTCACGGAACTGACGGGCGGGAAACCGGATCCCGATCCCGACAGGGCGCGCTCGACAGAGGAGCTCCTCGAAAACGCGGAGATCACCCGCGCTCATCGCGAACTGCTGGAAGCGTTCGAGACGTTCGACGAAAGCGCGCTCGATCTCGCGCAGCAGATTCGCAACGTTTCGTCGGCCGGCGGGGAGCTGTGTGAAGATCCCACGGTCGGGTTCCTGTTCTACGCGACGACTGCGATGAACGAAATCGTGCAGTCGCTTCAGATCGAGCTGCTGGAAGCCGCGCGCGCCGCCGCGGGAATGGCGGCCGGCGGGCGGAATCTCTCCGAGCCCGACATGGACATGCTGAACTCACGCGATCAGCTTCGCGTTTCGGCCGGCGTGGTGATGGCCGGCCGGGCGCAGGGTACGTTCGAACTGCTTGCGGCCGAAATCGAGCGACTCGACGCCGCGTGCGATCTGGACGAACTGGCGCGAAGCGGCGAGGAAGTGGCCGAGCGCGATCAGGATCCGGAGTCGGGGATCGACGGAAGTTCGCCGCCGGTCACCGGGTCGGGCGAAGATACGAGCGGCAACGGTGACGGAAACGGCGGAGGACCGGGCGGCACCGGCGGCGACTTCGTGACGATCGGCAGCGCCGTTCGCCAGGACAATGCGGGGGACGCGTGCAACCTGGGAGCAACGGCTACGGTTGCGGCCGATGTGACTTTCCCGCAGAGGATCAGTCCGAACTCGACGTTCACGGTCGAGGTGGACGTCAACTGGAGCACGCGGGGCCCGTTCGTTTCGGCGGAGCTCAACGTGATTGTCGTTGTTTTCGAAATCGAACGAACGGAGAAGGTCTTTGCATCAAGCGGGAACCAGACCCTCCGGCTGACGTTCAATTCGGCGGAAATCGATTTCAATCAGCTCGGGAACGCGATCTTCGTCGCGGCGGTCGTGCTCTTCGAATGTGACGAGGAAACAGGCGACAGCGGAATCAGCAATCAGATCGGAGTGACCCAGCCGTACGCGAGGTTCTGAGAATGTGCTGATGCAACGCATGGAATATCCATCTATTCAGGGACTCCGACGATATTGAGATCAGACACGAGAGCCGGCTCGTTCCGCTTTCACTTCAAGAGTGAAACGCGTGCGGACGAGTATCCCGCAATTCCGCCACCTTCAGGCCCGTATCCCGATTCTCCTGCCCGGCTTCGCCTTTCCAGGTGTATGCTGTATCTATATAGCTGCTCTCGGAAGGTACTGCCATGTCGGACAAGACTCCGGAACGACCGGACAATCCGCCGCCGCACGACAAGGGATCGTCGAGCGACGGCACGATACCGGGCCATTCCACCCGCGGCGGTCCGCCGAAACGGATCGGCAACTACGTCATCAAACGCAGGATCGCTTCGGGGGGCATGGGCACCGTGTACGAAGCGATGCAGGAGCAACCCCGGAGGCCCGCCGCCGTCAAGCTCATGCGCCGCGGCGTATCGTCCGCCCATGCGCTTCGCCGATTCGAGTACGAAGCGCAGTTGCTTGCCCGCCTGCGTCATCCCCACATCGCGCAGATCTTCGAAGCCGGCACTTACGACGACGGCACCGAGAAGATTCCGTTTTTCGCCATGGAGTACATTCCGAATCCGAAGTCGATCACGGAGTATGTCTTCGCGAAGAAGCTGAACACCGAGGACCGCCTTCGGATGTTCGCCGTCGTTTGCGACGCCGTTCATCACGGGCACCAGAAGGGAATCATTCACCGCGATCTGAAACCCGACAACATCCTCGTCGATTCCCACGGTGAACCGAAGATCATCGATTTCGGTGTCGCGCGCGCCACGGATTCCGATCTCGCTTTGACGACCATGCAGACCGAAGTCGGGCAGCTCGTCGGCACGCTGCAGTACATGAGCCCCGAGCAGATCGAGGCCGATCCGCACGATATCGACATCCGTTCGGACGTCTACGCGCTCGGCATCGTCCTCTACGAAATGCTGACCGGCCGGCAGCCGTACGATCTCGGCAGCCGGCCGGTTCTCGAAGCGGGCCGGATCATCCGTGAAGAAGAGCC
Organism: Gemmatimonadota bacterium; assembly: GCA_013002425.1. Taxonomy (GTDB): domain Bacteria; phylum Orphanbacterota; class Orphanbacteria; order Orphanbacterales; family Orphanbacteraceae; genus JABDJQ01. The sequence goes on along the minus strand of JABDJQ010000376.1, from coordinate 4,414 downwards.
GAAGAAGCCGAGCACGATCGATCGCCGCATCGGGGGCGACATCGAAACGATCGTATTGAAGGCGCTGGAAAAGGATCGCGATCGCCGCTATCAGTCGGCCGCCAGCCTCGCGGGAGACATTCGACGCTTCCTGAACGACGAACCGATCATCGCGCGTCCGCCGAGCCTCGGGTATCAGCTCTCGGTCTTCGCACGCCGGAATCGCGCGCTCGTCGTCGCGACCGGCGCCGTGCTGCTGGCGCTTGCGGCCGGTACGGTGGTGAGCACGTCTCTCTACCTGCGCGCGGAGAGCGAACGGGTCCGCGCGGAGGAGCAGCGCGCGCGCGCGGAAGAACAGTCCGAGAAGGCGATGAGCTCGATCGGATACGTTCTCGAGATGGTCAAGTCCGCGGATCCTTCGTGTCTGGGGGAAGAGGTCAAGGTCGGAGATCTGCTCGACAGCTACAGCAAGAAGATCGAAGAAGCGTTCGCGGGGCAGCCCGAACTCGAGGCGGCGGTGCGCACGGCGCTCGGAGAGTCATGCAAGTATCTTGATAATTTCGAGTACGCCGGTCAGAGAGACAAGTACAAGGCGGATGCGAGAAACCACTTCGAACGGGCGCTCGCGCTTCGCAGGACGCACTTCGGAGAGAACAGTTCCGAGGCGATCTCGTCCATGTATGACCTGGCCGATGTCTTCGAACTGGAAGGCGACTACAAGGGTTCGGAAAGGCTCAAGCGCCGCGGGTGGGAGCTCTTCAAGCAGGAGAACGGTCCGGAAGACGACTACACGCTGAGCGCCGCCAGCGAACTCGCCGAAAACCTCTACCATCAGGGAAGGTCTTCGGAGGCGCTTCCGCTCATGGAAGAGGTCGTCGAGGTATCGCGCCGTCTCTACGGGGATCGCGACAAGTGGGTGCTCGGTCATATGCGCCAGTACGCGCGCGTGCTCATGGACGTGGGCAGGTTCGACGAAGCTGAGCAGTTGCGGCGGCACGCTTTCGAAGCGGCCCAGGCCGATTCGTTCAGCTGGGGCGAGAAGCGGGGCGCGCGCGGAGATCTCGCGAACAGCCTGCTGGCCATGGGGCGGGTGGACGAAGCGCGCTCTCTCTATCCGGATCGCCGTCTCCCCGAGAACCTGGGAATCAAGAAGTGGATCAACGGAAACGTGAACGTAAGCAGCGGAGAGCCGACGCTCCTCGTATTCTGGGAGGAATGGTGTCCGTATTCGACGAGGCAGATTCCCCGGCTCCGGAAGCTTCACGAAACATACGGCGAGAACATCCGCGTCGTCGGCATGACGGGATTCTCCGAGGAGAAGACGCGCGAATGCATCGATGCACTGAATGTCTCCTTCCCGAACGCGCATGTCGACGGGGAGGCGCGAAAAGAGCTCGAAGCGGGCGGTTTCCCCGACTCGTTTCTGTTCGTCGATAACGAAGTCGTCTGGCACGACCATCCGATACGCCTTTCGAAGCACATGTTCGAAGGCCTGCTGAACGGATCGGGCGCCCGGAGCGACGCCGGCCAGTCGCGGCTTACCGCTGCCGGTGAAAGCTGATCCTTACCCATGACCATGTTTCAGGTTTATTGCGGCGTTTCGCTCGACGGGTACATCGCCGGAGTGAACGACGACCTCGGCTGGCTCGAAAATCCCGATCCCGCGAAGCAGAATGATCCCGGCATCGTGAGCTTTTCCGATTTCATGCAGCAGACCGGCTCGATGCTGATGGGGCGCCGGACATTCGACGTGGTCACAGGGTTCGGCGGCCCGTGGCCCTACGGCGAAACACCGATTCTTGTCGCGACGTCCAGACCGGTCTCGAGTGCGCCTGCCTCGGTTTCCACGGCGAGTGGCGACATTCGAGAACTGTGCCGGGAAGCAGCGCGACTGGCAGCGGGGCGCAACGTCTATGTCGACGGCGGCGCTGTCATTTCTCAGGCGCTCGACGCGGGATGCATCGATGAAATGATCTTGACGGTCGTGCCCGTGCTTCTGGGAAAGGGAATCCCGCTCTACGCCGGAGAGCGCCGGCACCGCTTCGAATCCCGCTACCTGGGAGATCTCGGCGGAACGATGCAGTTCCGTCTGACGCCTTAGAGGCGCTTCTTTCCATGTCGCGCCGGCCCCGCAGGACCCGCTTTGAAATCGTACCTTCCTCGGTTAGTGTGATCGGCGGAGGGAGCGTCTCGTGACACGCACGATCATTCGCCGGTCTTACCTGTGGTTTCTCGTCTGCCTGCTGCTGCTGGGGAGTTGCGCCGGTGCGCCGAAGCCGGAAGAACGCTGGAGAAAGCAGTATCAGGACGGCGTGCGCGCCCGCGAGCAGGGGAATCTGGATCGCGCGGAGGCGAAACTCCTGGGCGCTCTCGGTTCCGCGGACGAGATGGGCGCCGCGGATCTTCGCACGAGCATGATCCTCGTCGAGCTCGGCGACCTCTATGCGACGCTCGGCCGCGACACCGACGCCGGGAACAGCTTTCGACAGGCGGTCGCGATTCAGGAGCAGGTTCTCGGGCACGACCACCTTCAAGTTGCGGCCACTCTCGAACGGCTGGCGCGTGTCCTTCGAAGAGAAAGCCGGTACGAGGAATCGGTTGCCGCGCTCGAGAGAGCCCTCGCCATTCGCGACAATGCCGAGACGATCATCACGCCGGCGGTTGCCGCGACTCTCGAAGACCTGGCGGTCAGTCACGCGATGGCGGGTCGCTACAGGCAGGCCATCCCGTTTCTGGAACGGTCTCTGACGATTCGGGAAGCGGTGGTCGGTCCGAACGATCCGAGCGTGGTGAGAACCCTCGGGCATCTTGCCGAAGCGCATCAGCAACTCGGAAACGACGAGGGTCTCTTCTTTTCCCTTTCTCGATCGCTTCGCGTCATGTCGAACGAACTCGCGCCGGTCGATTCGCTCATGGCCGCGCAGATCCGGGCTCACGGAGACCTCCTGGCAGAAAAGCATCTCGCGTTGTTCACGCGGCGCACCTCGCGGCGGCAGACCGATGCCAAGTCTCCCCCGGCGGGGAGCGCCGGTAAGAGCGTGACAGCGGAACAGGAAGAGGAGGCCGTCCGGAAACTGCTGGCGGGGGTGGCGAAGCTCGCCGCAGGCCGCTTCGACCTCGCGGCGAAGGACTTCGAGAGCGCTCACCCGAATCTGCCACGCGACGACGAACTGCGAAACGAACTCGTGAAAGGCTACGGCATTATCGGGATGGAGTACTACAGCGACGGCCGTCTCGAGGATGCCATTCATGTCTGGGAGCGCGCGCTTGCAGTGGATCCGAAGAACGAGCAGATCAACTCGTATCTCGTCAGGATTCGTAAGTCGATGAAGAAAGCGAAGGAGATCGCGCCCGGGAAGTGAGCGACGTCACTCTTCGGCGCGCGTCGGCGCGTCGGGCCACGCCTGCGCCGTCCAGCTCTCCGTGTCTTCGAGCGGATCGAACCAGGGGTGGCTGGAAACGATCGTGAACTCGCACGCCGTTCCCTCGCTCGGGCCTCGCGAAACGTGCCAGAGGATTCCGCCGGCTTCGGGAAAGCGGGAGCCGGCGAGTGCATCGTCGAACACACGCCGCAGCATGGCGCGGTCGTCCATCCCGGCTGCCAGAATGCGCAGAAGCAGTGCGGCGTCGACCGTGTCGGCATCCAGCCAGCTCCTGCCCGCGCCGCTCGCCGTCTGCACTCGTACCGTGATCGACACGGCCCCCGGCTTCGCGATCCGAAGCGGAAAAGCCTGCTGCAGCAGAACGACCGCGTCGAAAATCCCCGCCTGCTGCGACAGCTCGGCGAAGTCCTCCCATGGGCGGTCTTCCTGGATCTCGTGCGACAGGTTCTCCCTGACGCCGCGTCTCATGGTATCGCCGAAAACCGCCTGCAACACGCAGTCGGCCGCCTCGTCAAGGTCGCGATCCTGGAGCGCCATCAGTGTCATCTCGAGCGCGTCGCTCTCCTCGACACCCTCGACTTCCAGACTGTCGAGCAACGGCATGAGCCGTGCCGGCGTCCATCCGGACGGCAACGCGCGGACCTGTGCCCAGTGCACGCACTCGACCTGAAACTCACGGCCCTCTCTGCGCGTCCGATCGGCGCTTCGCGCGTCTGTCATTTCTCGGGGAGACTCACGATGAATCGATGCACCGGCGGTGTCCTCCGGAGTCGCGCCGCACGACGGAAAAGAGTCCTGCGTTTGCGCTCGGTTGCGATCTTGTGTGTCGAAATAATTGTAGCACACGGTACCGGGCCGACTCCCCGAAGGCGCATCGCCGTATGATATGATTCGTTTTCCGGAACCAAACCGAACAGATGTACCGTTCGCCGGCAGGGAGGCCGCCCGCTGAAACCGTTACCGCCCGATCGATGGAAGCGCGTACGCGAGATCTTCGACGAGGCCATCGCGCTCCCGCATGACGAGCGCGACGCGTTTCTGGGCCGCGCGTG
>JABDJQ010000372.1 GCA_013002425.1 Gemmatimonadota bacterium | reverse complement strand
GCACGGGGTTCGGTTTCTTCTCCTCTTCGGTCTCCGGCCCGTAGATCCGCTCGCACTGCGAGAGGCCGAGCGCTTCGTAAATCTTGACCGTGAACGGGCGCGGTTTGTTCGAAACCACGCCGATCGGAATGCCGCGGCCGGCGAGCGCGTCGAGGAGCGGAACGGCGCCGGGAATGAGCGCCGTATGGTCCGCGAGATGCTCGTCGTAGTGGGCGGTGTAGATCGCGTGCGCCTCGTCGAGCAGGGACGCGTGGCTCTCGCCGAGAGCCTGCGACAGCAGATGCCGCACGCCGTGGCCGACGAACGCGCGGATCTCTTCGATCGAGCGTTCGGGGAGCCCGAGCTTCGCCAGCGCGAAATTCGACGAAACCGCGATATCCGTGAGGCTGTCGGCAATCGTGCCGTCGAAGTCGAACAGCGCAAGCCGGAGCGGGGACGGAATCGGCGCGGGGAGCGATTTCTCGATTGCCCGGAGCGCGCCTTCCCGCGTGAGCGCTTTGATCAGATCGCGATCCCCTTCGAGAAACGGGAGCCCCGCCGCGTCATCCGGCGTGACCCACTCGATGCGACCGCCGTCGAGCGCCGCCGGTTCGCCGCGCAGGCGTACCGCGTAGAACTGCAGGTCGACCGTGCGGTCGCCGTATGCGTGCACGCCATGCGATACGAGCCTGCCGACTTCGCATTCGACCCCGAGCTCTTCGCGCAGCTCGCGAACGAGGGCCGAAACCGGCTGCTCTCCGTCCTCGATCTTGCCTCCGGGAAACTCCCAGCGGCCCGGGAACGCCCCGCCCGGGGGCCTTTCGGCCGCCAGCATCCGATCGCCGCGGACCGCAATCCCGGCCACGACTCGAATCGCGCCCGGGGTCATCCGCGCCCCCCGGCCGGTGTGCTCAAGAGTCCGGGGCGGATTGTCGATCCTCGGAAAGTTATGCGGAAAGATATCTGGTTCGGTGTGATTTTTACTCTCTTCGTGCTCAGCGTCGTGATGGTCCAGGCCGTTCACCGCTAGGCGAGGCCCTTCTCCGCGAGCCAGCGCTCGGCGTCGAGCGCGGCCATACATCCCATACCCGCGGCTGTGACCGCCTGTCGATAGACATGATCCGACACGTCGCCCGCCGCGAACACGCCGGGCACACTCGTACTCGTACCTTTGTTCACGACGGCGTACCCGTTCTCGTCGAGATCGATCTTCCCTTCGAACACGCTCGTATTCGGAACGTGCCCGATGCCGAGAAAGAGCCCGTCCACGTCGAAGTCGGTCACTTCGTCCGTCTTTCGATTCTGGAGACGCACGCCCGTTACGACATCGTCGCCGAGAACTTCGGTCACGACGGTGTCCCATATGAAATGCACCTTGTCGTTTTCCATCGCGCGATCCTGCATGATCTTCGAGGCGCGCAGCTCGTCGCGGCGATGAATCACGTGCACTTCCGACGCGAACTTCGTGAGATACGTCGCCTCTTCCATCGCCGTGTCGCCGCCGCCGACTACCGCGACTTTCTTTCCCTTGAAGAAGAACGCGTCGCAGACCGCGCAGGCGCTGACGCCCTTGCCCTGCAGACGCTGTTCGGACTCGAGC
>JABDJQ010000371.1 GCA_013002425.1 Gemmatimonadota bacterium | reverse complement strand
GGCTCTATCCGAGCGGTTCTTCGACGTACACGAATAATCGCTTCCAGGATCGCTTCGAAGCCGTGAACGTCTACTACCACATCGATACGATGATGCGATACATCAACGAAACGCTCGGCTGCGTGGTCGGGCCTTATCAGTACGCGACCGGCGTTCGCTTCGATCCGCACGGTCTGAACGGTGCCGACAATTCCTACTACCTGACCTCGAGCGGCCGTCTCTCGTTCGGCGAAGGCGGCGTGGACGACTCCGAAGACGCCGACGTCATCATTCACGAACTCGGCCACGGCCTGCACGACTGGATCACCGGCGGCAGTCTTTCGCAGGTGAACGGCCTGAGCGAAGGGCTCGGCGACTTCTTCGCGACGTCGTATGACCGCTCGCTCGGGCATTGGGGACCGGGGAATCCGCAGTACAACTGGGTGTTCAACTGGGACGGGCACAATCCGTTCTGGAGCGGGCGCTCCACGGCATACGGCGCATCGTATCCCGGCGGCCTGACCGGTTCGATTCACACCGACGGCCAGATCTGGGCCACGTGCCTGATGCGTATCTACGACAAGATCGGGCGCGAGAAGATCGACAAGGCCGTGATCGAAGGTCTCGCGTCAACCGGTTCCAACACGAACCAGAACGCCGCCGCGAACGCCGTGTTTCAGGCCGCGCTCAATATGGGCTATAACGTCGACGACCTGACCGACATGCGCGACGAATTCATCGCTACCGGGTACACGATTCCGAGCATCCCGACCGGCGTTGCCGATGCGAGCGACACCGAGACGACGCAGCCCGCGCGCGCGTTCTTCGCCGCGCCGAACCCTTTCACGCAGAGCACGCGTTTGCACTACAGCGTGAGCGCGCGCGGCGGCGCGGCCGTCGACGTCGCGATCTACAATGTGGCCGGCCAGCGCGTCAAGACCATCGCCCGCGGGCACCGGGTCGCCGGCTCGTACGACACGAGCTGGGACGGACGCGACGAATCGGGCGCGCAGGTGCGCTCCGGCGTCTACTTCTATCGCGCGTCGATCGACGGCAGGCAGAACGTGGCGCGGCTCGTCCATATGCGGTAGAAGAAGTGCCCGGGTGCAGGACGAAGAACAGAGGTGAGGGGGCCGGGTGCGCATCTACGGTGTCGATTTCACGAGTCGTCCGACGAAGCAGAAACCGATCACGTGCCTGGCCTGTTCACTGAACCGCTCGACCCTCGTCGCGCGCTCGCTGCACGAATGGGCCGACTTCGAATCCTTCGAACATCTGCTGCGGGAACCGGGCCCCTGGATTGCGGGCCTCGATTTCCCGTTCGGTCAGTCGCGCACTTTTATCGAGAACATCGAATGGCCTGATACCTGGTCCGGGTACGTCCGCCACGTCGCGGGCCTCGAGCGCGCCTCCTTTCGCCGGGAACTCGACGGCTATCGAGCCGGGCGCGCGGCCGGCGACAAGGAGCATCGGCGCGCGACCGATCGCGCAACGGGCGCCGTCAGCTCGCAGAAGCTCTACGGCACGCCGGTCGGTCTCATGTTCTTCGAAGGAGCGCCGCGGCTCTTGAGCGCCGGGGTCACGATCCCGCACGTGCGGCAGGGCGATCCGGATCGCGTCGTCGTGGAGGCGTATCCGGGTGTTCTGGCGCGTGCACTGATCGGCCGGCGGAGCTACAAACAGGACACGCGCGCGAAACAGTCGCAGGCGCACGCGGAAGCGCGGCGCGACCTGTTCGAAGCCGTGACCGGCGAGGCGGGACGGAAGCGGTACGGCGTTCGCGTGCAGGCGCGCGACCTCGATCTCGCGCACGACCCCGGCGGCGACCGCCTCGACGCACTGCTCTGCGCCGTGCAGGCGGCGTGGGCGTGGCTGTCGCGCGCGAACGGCTTCGGCGCGCCCGCCGACGTCGATTCCCTCGAAGGATGGATCGCCGATCCCGGAGCGCACGGCGCCGATGCCTGATCCTCGCGATTCGTGTACTCTGGAGCCCGCATGAGCGATTACCATCACAGCGAATTCTGGAACGAGGAGTATCGCGAGAACCCCGCGAACGTGTGGGTGCCCGACCGCTTGCTCGCGGGCGAGGTCGAGGGACTCGCGCCGACCACGGCGCTCGATCTCGGCTGCGGTTCGGGGCAGAACGCGCTCGCGCTCGCGGAACGTGGGTGGCGCGTGCTCGGCGTCGACTTCTCCGACGTCGCGATCGACATGGCGCGCGCCGACGCGGCGAAGCGTGGCCTCGGCGCCGAATTCCTCGTGGCCGACACATCCGTATGGCACCCCGTGCACTCGTTCGACCTCGTGATCAGCACGTACGCCCTTCCCGGCGGCGGCAAAAACGCCGCCATCATCGCCAACGCCGCGATGGCGCTCGCGCTCGGCGGCACGATCATCATCGCCGACTGGGACAAGTCGATGGCGAAGGTGTGGGGCTTCCCCGAGGAAGAGCTGCTCTCGCCCGAAGAAATTGCGGCGCACATGCCCGGCATCTACATCGACGCGGCCGAAGTGCGCGAGATCGATGCGTTCGAGAAGGAAGATCCGCGCTACGTCGAGGGGGCGAAGGCGAGGGCGGCGTTCGTGCGGGGGCGGAAGTAGGGCGATCCGCCGGGTTTCATGGCATACTGC
>JABDJQ010000362.1 GCA_013002425.1 Gemmatimonadota bacterium | reverse complement strand
AAGGAGATGATCTTCCGGATACTGCTCTCGTCGTCGACGATCAGTATTTTCTCGCTCGGCTTTTCCATGGCGGCGTAAGTCCCTCTCGCATATCGCGTGTCGAAATGAAGGGCAAGAGGTATGCCATGGGGGATCGCGGGCGTGCGCACGATTTCAGATCCCGCTAACGTTCGGTGATCAATTGCGTTACAGGAATGTATCCATTCGGAGACAGGAACCGGGAGGCGTTCGCGGAGGGCGGCGCGAATTGCGCTTTGCCATGACAACGGGCACTTTGCGTCGCCGGCGCGTCACGAGCCTGCGGGAGGGGACAGACGGATCAATCAGGATCAATACGAGGGAAGCGGGCGATCGGAAGCGACTCCGTGAGACTCCGAGTCGATCGTGTCACCGGCCGCGAGCCGTGCCGCCGCCGCCGATGCGATCATCGCGGCATTGTCGGTGCAGAGGACCGGCGGAGGGACAAGAAGAGTGGCTCCTTCCTCCGCCGCCATCGCTTCGAACGCGGCGCGGAGAGCGCGATTCGCAGCGACGCCGCCGACGAGCGCGACGCGATCGAGCCCGGAGAGCCGGAGCGCGTCCCGCGCCCGGTCACGAAGCGCGGATACGACGGATTCCTGGAAACCCGCGAGAAGGTGAGGCAGTTCTTCTTCGTCGAGCACGCCCGGATGATCGCGGATCGTGTAGCGCACCGCGGTCTTGATGCCGGAGAAGCTGAAGTCGAGACTCCCCTTCTCGAGACGAGCCTGACGAAACGGATAGCGCGATCCGTCCCCCGAAGCCGCCAGGCGATCGACGTGCGGGCCGCCGGGATACGGGAGCCCCGCCATCTTGGCGACTTTGTCGTATGCCTCCCCCGCCGCGTCGTCGCGCGTTTCTCCGACGATCGTATAGGAGCCTTCGCGGGCTACTTCGACGAGTTCCGTATGCCCGCCCGAGACGATCAGCGCCACGAACGAGAACGGAACATCGGGCCAGGCGAGGCGAACGGAGAAGAGATGGCCCTCGAGGTGGTGAACGGGCACCAGGGGGAGCCCCGCAGCCCACGCGAAAGAGCGCGCGGCGGAGAATCCCACCGCGAGCGCGCCGACCAGCCCCGGCGCCGAGGTGGCTCCGACCGCGTCCAGATCGCGCGCGGTCACATCCGCCTCCTGCAGCGCCTCTTCGATTACGGGAATGATGGTCTTGACATGTTCGCGCGAGGCGAGTTCGGGAACGACACCGCCGTACACTTCATGAATGTCCTGCGAAAGAATGACATGCGAGAGGATTTCACGTCCGTTGCGGACGATCGCCGCGCTCGTTTCGTCGCACGAGCTTTCCACGCCGAGTACGAGCGACACGGATCAGTTCCCGCCGCGCACGATGCGAAAGACCTTGGGCGAAAAATCGACAACGACCACCTGATCGGGCAGGTTCTGTACGGCGCCCTCGAGATCGGGCAGAGCGACTTCTTCGGTCACGCCGTCGCTCAGCTGGCGATAGAAGCGGATGCGGTTTCCTTCCATGACTTCCGCCAGGTAGGAGAACTCGCCGGGAGAATCGATCGGCTCGACGTTCAGGCTGAGCCGGATGCGTGACTCGGGGATTTCGCCGAGGCGGGCGGCGGGGCCGCGCACGACCAGATCGAGCGAGTCGGGAAGAAGCTGCGTTCCGGATCGCGGCGAAATACGAATCGGCCGTTTCGCGAGCGTGCGGTCTTCGATCTTCTCCAGATCGTAGAAGACCTCGACTTCGATCGGGTCCGTCACGATCCCGTCCCATTCGGTCAGGTCGACGCGCACGACTTCCGTGCGATCTTCGCGAAGGCCCGTGAGATCGATGGGGAGCGTGCCGAGCGCTTCGATCCGCTCGACGATCGACCGCGCCCCGATCGCGCTCACGCGTTCCGGATCGACGCGCGGTTCCTGGAACACGACGAACCCTTCCGCGGGCGCTCCCTGCGCAACCGGCAGCACCTTGATG
>JABDJQ010000349.1 GCA_013002425.1 Gemmatimonadota bacterium | reverse complement strand
GAGGAGATTCGCCCTGCCGCCCTCCCCCTACGATCTTCCGCGCCTCTTCCGATTGCGCAGAAAATCGACCAGCACGAAATCCCCCACCTGATCCGCCGAACTGAAGAACGCCCGCCCGCGGTTCTTCTCCGTCAGCTCCGCGATGAACTGCTCGAGGTAAGGATCCTGCGCGACCATGAACGTCGTGATCACGATCCCCTTGCGCCTGCAAACCACGGCTTCGTCGAGCGTGCGGTTCACGATCATCTCGTCGAGTCCGAACGTGTTGCGGTACGTTCCCTGTCCCGGGATCTGGATCACGGTCGGTTTGCCGTCGGTGATCATGAAGATCTGCTTGTTGGGGTTCTTGCGTCGTTCGAGAAGTTTGCGCGCGAGTTGCAGACCGGCTTTCGTGTTCGTGTGATAAGGGCCGACGGCCGTGAACGGAAGATCCTTGATGGGAACGGGGCGCGCGTCGTCGCCGAATAGCACGATGTCGAGCGTATCCTTGCGGTAGCGCGTCATGATGAGCTCGGTGAGCGCGAGAGCGACCTGTTTTGCGGGCGTGAAGCGGTCCTCGCCGTAGAGAATCATGCTGTGGGAGATGTCGAGCAGCAGCACCGTGGCGCACGAAGTCGCGAACTCGGAGTCGTGCACGACGAGGTCGGCCTCTTCGAGCGGAACGTCGGTGTTCCCTTCGCGCCGCACGGCGTTCCACATCGACGCGTTGAAGTCGATCGCCTCGATGTCGTCGCCGAACTGAAAGTCGCGCCGTTCGGGAAGCGCTTCGTTCGAATTGCCGCCCCCGTACGGCGTCATGTGATTCCCCTGCCCGCCCGACTGCAGATTCTGGAAAATGCGTTCGAGTGAAGACTGCCTGAGCCCCTGCACGCCTTTGTCCGTGAGCTGCATCCTGCCCATTTCGCTGCGCACGATCTCCTGATCGTTCAACTGCTTCTCGAACGCGTCGAGGTCGACGTTTTCGTCGAGGTAGCCGCGCTGCTGGAGCTGACGCATCATTTCCATGGCGCGCGCGGGATCGCCGTTCGACTTGAGAAGCAGGAAGTTGAACAGGTCGAGCAGCTGCTTGAAATGGCCGAGCTTCTTCAGAAGCTCGGGGTCCCATGAGCCGTATCGAAAACCGAACATGGCGCGCCTCCTAAAGGTCGCGCATCATGCGGCTCAGCATGTCGCCGTATCGCACCGCGCCGCCGATTCCCTCGCGCGAGAGAATCGAATGCTGGTGCAAAGCCTCGAGCACGAACTCCTGCGCGGCCAGGCGTTCCTCGGGCGAGGCGGGCTCGAGATGGCTGTCGACGAGTTCGTTCAAGCCGTCGATGCCCGAGAACTGCGCGGCCAGCTCGCTCGAGAACGGCTTGTCCGAAACGTCGATCGTGTTCCCGGCGTTGAACCAGCCGGCAACCTGCCCGTAGAGCGGCTCGGACGCATCCGGGTCGGCCTTGTCTTCGTGCACGGACGGAAAGTACTCCTGAAAGATCGACTTCACGGCTTTCCCGATCAGTCGCTCGGCTACGATGTTCGGCCCTTCCTGCTCGCCCTCGTACACGAGTTCGAGCTTGCCCGTGATCGCGGGCAGCAGCGCGTAGAGATCGCAGAGCCGCGCGGTGGCGCTCGGGTCGCCGTTCGCGACCATGCGCCGTTCCACGCTGCTCGTCAGCAGTTCGAGCGCCGCGATCGCGAGTCGCGCGCTGACGCCCGAAGTCTGATCGACGTGTTCGCTGAGCCGCGCCTGCACCGCGATCTCTTCGATCGTTTCGCGCAGAAAATCGGGCACGTGAACCGCCACGCTGCGGTCGGTCGACGCTTCCTGATTCGTGATCGACATCGCGTCCTCGAGGCTTTCGGGATAGTGCGTGATGATCTGGCTCGCGATGCGGTCTTTCAGCGGCGTGATGATGTTCCCGCGGTTCGTGTAGTCCTCGGGGTTCGCCGTGAAGAGAAAGATCATGTCGAGTTCGAGGCGAATCGGAAAGCCCCGGATCTGCAGATCGCGCTCTTCGAGCAGATTCAGAAGCCCGACCTGAATGCGCGGCTGAAGATCGGGGATCTCGTTCAGGCAGAAGAGACCGCGGTTCGTGCGCGGCACGATGCCGTAGTGAATGACGCGTTCGTCGGACAGATCGAGCCGCTCGCGCGAGGCGCGGATCGGGTCGATGTCGCCGATGAGGTCGGCCATGCTGACGTCGGGTGTCGCGAGCTTCTCCTGATAGCGCGCCGAGCGGTGCAGCCAGGAGACCGGCGTGTCGTCACCGGCTTCCTGGACGAGCGTGCGCGCAAAATGGGACGCGGGGTGGAACGGGTCGTCGTTCAGGGGCGCGCCGTCGACGACCGGCGTCCATTCGTCGAGGAACTCCGCAATCGCGCGACAGATTCTCGTCTTCGCCTGGCCGCGCAGGCCGAGCAGAAGGAGATCGTGGCGCGAAAGAAGCGCGTTCACGATCGACGGAATCACCGAGTCGTCGTATCCGACGATGCCGGGAAAGAGGGCGCGTTTCTCGCGGATCGCTTCGAGCAGGTTCGCGCGCACTTCGTCACGGATACTGCGTGGCTGGTAGCCGCTCTCCTTGAGCGCGCCGAGGGTGCCTGGCTTTTGCTGCATGAGCTTCCTTTTTTGTCGTGAGCAGGGGGCGAGGGGCTCGATTCATTCGAGTTCGTATATGATAGTAAGGGTCAGCCGGGGGATCAAGGCGCCGCGCGCGTTCGCACTGCCGTCTCGGGTGCCCGATTGACGCCTTTCGGTACTGAATTGACGCGGCCACCGATTCTCCGTATCCTGAATCTACAACTATTCTGTGAGCAACGCTCCGACCGGCGCCCGCCTAACGTGATGAACCATGGCGGCTTCGGCGACAGGGTCCCTCTGGAAACGGGCGGGCCTCCCGTGTTTGGAAAGGAGCGATGCGGACCCGGCTGATCAGCGCGATCGGTCCGGCTGTTTCGCTTTCGCCTTTTCCCGGCTCACACCCCTCGGGGAAGAGGCGATCCGATGCTTTCCTTCGAAGACGCCATCAAGAGCACATTGCAGGCCGTACGCACGGTCGATACGGAGAAGATCGCGCTTCTCTCGGCGCAGGGGCGTCTGCTCCGCGAGCCCGTCAAGGCCGATCGCGACCTGCCGCCGTTCGACCGGAGCGAGCGGGACGGGTTTGCCGTGCGCGCCGAAGACTGCCCGGACGGGAAAGCGACGCTGCCGGTTCACGAACGCACGATCTACGCCGGTGATGAGCCGGGCGCGGCGATCGAACCGGGGACGGCCGTTCGCATCATGACGGGCGCGCCCCTTCCCGAAGGCGCGAACGTGGCGGTTCCCGTCGAGAAGACGACGGAGATCGATGGCGGTGTCACGATCGACTATCCCGCGATCAAGCCGGGTCTTCACGTCCATCCGCGCGGCTCGGACGCGCGCGCGGGCGCGCTGCTGCTCGAAGCCGGCATCGTTCTCGGGCCTTCCGAGATCGCGGCCGCAGCATCGGTCGGCGCCGCCATGATCGACGTTTCGCGGCGCATTCGCCTGAGCGCGCTCTCGACGGGCGACGAACTCGTGGCGATCGAAGATACGCCCGGCCCCGCGGCCATTCGCGACTGCAACGGTCCCGCGATTCTGGCCATGGCATCCGCGCATCCCTGGATCCACGCGCTCGGGT
>JABDJQ010000340.1 GCA_013002425.1 Gemmatimonadota bacterium | reverse complement strand
GGCGCGAAACCGGGGCGTCCGCCGAGGTGGTCGAGATTCGCGGTGTCCTCTTCCGCGTAGCGCGGACGGATCGTGATCCCTTCCGGCGTTTCGAACGGAGGTGAAGAGGGCGCAATCGATCGCGCCGCGCCGGGCGGTGCCGCCGCGGCCGGGCTGTCGTCCGCCGTGCCGGGGAGGGCGTCGTACTCCGTCGCGCGTACCTGCTCTTCAGGCGCCTCTCCTAGCGCCTCGTCGCGCGCCTCGTCGCGCGCGATCTCCCAGGCGCCGCGCGCGATCCGGGCCGTCATCGTTTCCACATAGTAGGAGCCGGCGGCGGGGTCGAACGTCCGTCCGACGTGCGCCTCTTCCATCAGGATGCGCGGCGTGTTGATCGCGAGTCTGCGCGCCGCCGCCGAGCCGCCATTTTCGTGCGAGTCGAACGGCTCGACCGTCACGAGCTCCGCGCCGCCCGCGAGACCGGCGAACGCCTGTGTGGTGCCGCGGAGCGCGTTGCGCCACGGTTCGGTCTCGCGATACGACTCGTGCGAAGTCGTTCCGTGATACGTGATCGGCCCGTGCCGCAGGCCGAGCGCATGCACGACCTTGAACACGAGGATGCGCGCCGCGCGGAACTTCGCGATCGTCAGAAAGATATCCGGGTGGGACGCCAGCGTGATCGCGCCTTCGACCTTGGCCGCCGGCCCGGCCGGGCCCGACGGATCGGCGGCCGCGATCGCCTCGAAGAGTCCCGAAACGATTGCGGCGAGTTCTTCCGCCGGCGTCTTTTCTTCCGCGTGTGCGGCGTGATCGGAAAGGTCGATCGGAATTTGTTCGCCGACGCGTTCTTCCGGAGAATCGCCCTCGGTCACGCAGGGCACCGACTCGAACGGGCCGACTGCGTCTTCCTCGGTGTAGAGCGGCTCGCGCTCGAGCCCGTCCACGCGCGAGCGGAGCGACTCGAACGGCACGTCGCCCAGCTCCTCCGTTACGCGTTCTTTCCAGCGGTCGGTCAAGGGAGTCTCGTGATTGGAGGTTACATGTTGCGGCGGTACTGGCCGCCGACCTGGTAAAGCGCCGACGAAATCTGCCCCAGCGAGGCGACTTTCGCGACCTCCATGAGCGATTCGAAGATGTTCCCGCCCTCGACGGCGGTCTTCTGAAGGTCGTTGATCGCGCCTTCGATCGCGCTTTCGTTCCGCGCCTGAAACGCGCGAAGCGAGTGAATCGCGTATTCCTTCTCGTCCTTCGTGGAACGGATGACTTCCTCGGGAATGATCGTCGGCGATCCCTTCGAATCGAGGAACGTGTTGACGCCGATGATCGGCAGATCGCCCGTGTGCTTGCGCGACTCGTAGTAGAGCGACTCTTCCTGAATCTTCGTGCGCTGGTACATGCGTTCCATCGCGCCGAGCACGCCGCCGCGTTCCGAGATCGAGCGGAACTCCTCGAGTACGGCCTGTTCGACGAGATCTGTCAGTTCGTCGATGATGAACGAACCCTGGATCGGGTTTTCGTTCATCGAGAGCCCGAGTTCCTTGTTGATGATGAGCTGAATCGCCAGCGCGCGCCGCACGCTCTCTTCGGTCGGCGTCGTGATCGCTTCGTCGTACGCGTTCGTGTGCAGCGAATTGCAGTTGTCGTTCAGCGCGTAGAGCGCCTGCAGTGTCGTGCGGATGTCGTTGAACGCGATCTCCTGCGCGTGAAGCGAACGCCCGCTCGTCTGCACGTGATACTTGAGCTTCTGCGAACGCGCGTTGCCGCCGTACTTCTTCCGGATCGCCTTCGCCCAGATCCGGCGCGCCACGCGGCCGATCACCGAGTACTCGGGATCGAGCCCGTTCGAGAAGAAGAACGAGAGGTTCGGCGCGAAGTCGTCGATGTTCATGCCGCGCGAGAGATAGTACTCGACGAACGTGAAGCCGTTCGCGAGCGTGAACGCGAGTTGCGTGATCGGGTTCGCGCCCGCTTCCGCGATGTGATAGCCCGAGATCGAAACCGAGTAGAAGTTCCGCACGTTCTCGCGGATGAAGTAGTCCTGAATATCGCCCATCATGCGGAGCGCGAATTCCGTCGAGAAGATGCACGTGTTCTGCGCCTGATCCTCTTTCAGGATGTCGGCCTGCACCGTGCCGCGTACTTTCGTGAGCGTGTCGGCCTTGATCTTGTCGTACGTTGCGCGATCGAGCACTTCGTCGCCCGAGACACCCAGCAGCATCGTGCCGAGGCCGTCGTTCCCCTCGGGCAGATCGCCCTGATAGTGCGGGCGCGGGACGCCGCGTTTCGCGTAGATCGCGTCGATCTTCTTTTCGACTTCGTCGACCATGCCGTTGGCGCGGATGTATGTTTCGCACTGCTGGTCGATCGCCGCGTTCAGGAAGAACGCGAGAAGCATCGGCGCCGGGCCGTTGATCGTCATCGAAACCGAGGTCGACGGGTCGGCGAGATCGAAACCCGAGTAGAGCTTCTTCGCGTCGTCGACCGTCGCGATGCTGACGCCCGCGTTTCCGACCTTGCCGTAGATGTCGGGGCGCGGGTCGGGATCCTCGCCGTAAAGCGTGACCGAGTCGAACGCGGTCGAGAGCCGCTTCGCCGGGAGCCCCTTCGATACATAATGAAAGCGTTTGTTCGTGCGCTCGGGGCCGCCTTCGCCCGCGAACATGCGCGCGGGATCCTCGCCCTGGCGCTTCAGCGGGAAGACGCCGGCGGCATACGGGAAGTGGCCCGGCACGTTTTCGGTGAGCACCCAGCGGAGCACGTCGCCCCAGTCGCTGTAGCGCGGCAGCACGACCTTCGGGATCCTGAGGCGCGAAAGCGACTCGCCGTAGAGGTCGAGCTTGATCGTCTTGTCGCGCACTTTGAATTCGTACTGGTCGGCCGTGTAGCGGGCGCGCGTCGCCGGCCATTTCTGCAGATGGCCCTTGCAGTCGTAGTCGAGGCGCGCGAGCAGTTCGTCGTATTTCGCGATCAGGGCGCGCACGGCGTCGCTGTCGCCCTCGCGCTCCTCGATCGGCTGCGCGATACGGTCCTGGTCGGGGCTCTCGCCCCGCAGTGAATGAACGGCGCCCGCCAGTCGATACATCTCGGCCGCGATCGCGGTCTGTGCGTCGACGAAACGCCCGTACTCGTCGCTGTTCTCGACGATCTCGGCGAGATAGCGGACGCGCTCCGGAGGAATGATGTGCTGCTTCCTGCTCATCCTGTCAGAAATTGCGAAGCTCGACGCGAGATCCGCGCCCGTTCGCTCCACGATCTTGTCGAGAAGCGCCTTGTAGAGCCGGTGCATGCCGGGGTCGTTGAACTGCGACGCGATCGTGCCGTAGACCGGCAGCGTGTCGTCTTCGGCGTCGAACAGCTGATGATTTCGTTTGTACTGCTTGCGGACGTCGCGCAGGGCGTCGAGCGATCCGCGCTTCTCGAACTTGTTGATCGCGATCATGTCCGCGAAGTCGAGCATGTCGATCTTCTCGAGCTGCGTCGCCGCGCCGTATTCCGCCGTCATGACGTAGAGCGAGACGTTGCTGTGCTCGATGATCTCGGTGTCGCTCTGCCCGATCCCGGACGTTTCGACGACGATGAGGTCGAAGCCCGCGGCCTTGCAGATGTCGATCGACTCCTGCACGTGTTTGCTGAGGGCCAGGTTCGACTGCCGTGTCGCGAGCGAGCGCATGTAGACGCGCGGATTGTGAATCGAGTTCATGCGGATGCGGTCGCCGAGCAGCGCGCCGCCCGTCTTGCGCTTCGAAGGATCGACGCTGATCACGGCGATCGTTTTCTCGGGGAAGTCCGCGAGGAAACGCCGCACGAATTCGTCGACGAGCGACGATTTCCCCGCGCCGCCCGGCCCCGTGATGCCCAGCACGGGTGTTTTGTTCCCCGTCGTGAGCTTCTCGATTTCGCGCGCGAAGCTGTCCGCGTCGCCCGGGAAGTTTTCGGCGACCGTAATGAGTTGCGCGATCGAGCGCGGGTCGCGCTTCGCGAGGGCGTCGAACTCGCCGTTCACGGGCGGCACCTTCGTCGCGAAATCGCACTTCGAAAGCAGGTCGTTGATCATGCCCTGGAGGCCGAGCTCGCGGCCGTCGTCGGGGGAGTAGATGCGGTCGATGCCGTACGCGTGCAGCTCTTCGATCTCGCTCGGCAGGATCGTGCCGCCGCCTCCGCCGAAGAGCCGGATGTTCGCGCCGCGTTCTTTCAACAGGTCGTGAATGTACTTGAAGTACTCGACGTGGCCGCCCTGATACGACGTGATCGCGATCCCCTGGGCGTCTTCCTGAATCGCGCACTCGACGATTTCGAGCGCGGAGCGGTTGTGCCCCAGATGGATGACCTCGGCGCCCGACGCCTGCAGAATCCGCCGCATGATATTGATCGCCGCGTCGTGGCCGTCGAAAAGGGAGGCCGCTGTCACGATCCGGATCGGGTGCTTCGGTTTGTACGGTTCGATCTTCATAACTCTAATCACTTGAAGGGGTTCGCCGGGGCATACGCCCGCTCGAATCAGTATAGCACCAAATACGGAGCATCCGGTAGGATCGATCCATGGCCCGTGATCCCTCATTCAGGAAGCTCCACAGCGACATTCTGGCGTGCGAAATCTGCGCCGGGCACCTCCCGCTCGGGCCGCGACCCGTGCTCCAGATCCACCCGAAGGCGCGCGTGCTGATCGCGGGCCAGGCGCCGGGTAGCCGCGTTCATGCGACCGGTGTCCCGTTCCAGGATCCGTCGGGCAAGCGCCTGCGCGAATGGATGGGAATCGGAGAGGAGGTCTTCTACGACGAGAAGCGCATCGCCATTCTACCGATGGGATTCTGCTTCCCCGGCACCGGCAAGTCGGGAGATCTGCCGCCGCGTCCCGAATGCGCCGAAGCGTGGCGCGAAGCCGTGCTCGCGAAGCTCGTGAACATAGAGTTTACGATCGTGCTCGGCAAGTACGCCCAGGACTGGCACCTGGCGGGGGGCGTTGCGGGTGATGGTGCGGGCGGCAGGAACGTCGCGAAGCGTTCCGTGACCGACGTTGTCGCCGACTGGAAATCCCACTGGCCGCAGGCCCTCGCACTCCCGCATCCCAGCCCCAGAAATCAGATCTGGCTCAGGAAGAACCCGTGGTTCGGGAAAGACGTGCTGCCGAGATTGAAGCGGCGCGTGGGGGCCCTGATCTGAGATCCGCTCCACGCAGTCGCGCGTCTTCGTGATGCCTTTCAGGCATCACGTCTTCGCGACGCGTTTTACGCATCACGCGTCTTCGTGATGCCTTTCAGGCATCACGCGAGAACTTCACTCCGATCGATCCCCACACCTTGTAGATGTCGACGGAGAATTCGTCGGCTTCGTATTGCGAGTACTTGAGCATGCCCGAGACCGGGCCGAAGATCGCGCGACTGAGCGCGGCGCCCCACTCGCGCCCGTAGTGCGCGCTCGTTTGCTCGGCGTAGAACTCGTGATAGACGAGCACGAGCTTCGCCTTCTCGATCGGAATCGCGATCGTGCCGTACGCGTCGACGAGACCGTTCGCGGGGGTCGAGAGAAAGCGGTCGCTCCAGCCGTTGAATGCGTGGAGCGTGGCGAACGGCGTCTGGAACGCATACTCGCCGTTCCCCGACAGCACTTCGGTCGCGGCGTGGACGCCGACACCATGCAGCGTGGCGCCCAGGTCGAGCATCGCGTAGTACGAACGGCTCACCTCGCTCGCGAGCCGGTACTCGTTCTGCTGGGCGATTTCGGCCGTCACTGCGACCTTGCCGTGCGACACGGCGTGATCGTACGAGCCGCGGAGCCCGAAGTTCGCGTGTGAGGCCGCGCCGGCGTCGACGAGATCGATAAGGTGCGCGTATACCGCGATCGCGCCGCCCCCGACGGGGCGCGCATAGTGCAGCACGTCGGCGAAGAGTTCCGCCCGCGCACTCGCTTCGGACGGATGATGCGCACCGAAAATGCGGTTCGCGCGAATCCAGTGAGCGTACGTGAGTTTCCCGCCGACGCCGGCCGGGAGCGCGAGGTTCACGGCGAGGCCGTCGAGCGTCTGCTCGTTCTGCCGCCAGCCTACGTTCCCGAAGAACCGATGGTTGTCGAGCGTGAAGCGCTGCTTCCCGATCTTGAAGCTCGACCCGCCGTTCGCCCACGCGACGAACGCCTGGTTCAGTTCGGTGTCTTCCGGATCGACGACGACCGGCAGCGCGCCCCGGCCGTTCGCGGTGCTGTTGTACTCGTCGTTCCCGAGCGCGCGAATGTCTTCCATCTCGGCGAACACGTATGCGTTCCGGTACGACGGCGTCTGATAGCCGAGCCGCAGCCGGATCGTCGAAGCCGCGGCCGTCGCGTCCAGGTTCTCCTGGTCGACGTACTCGGCCCGGTAACGCACGTCGACCATCACCTTGCCGGTGTCGTCGGCGTGCGCGGCGGGTGCAGTGCAGAGCGCCGGGAGGTATCCGGCAAGAGCGAACAGGAAAAGGCGGGCGTACTTCGAACGCGAAAGCGGACGCATGGGGAGTCTCCTGGCTTGAATCTTCGAT
>JABDJQ010000290.1 GCA_013002425.1 Gemmatimonadota bacterium | reverse complement strand
CTACGGATACGAGCTAATTAAAATATACACGTAGCTGTAGCCCGTCCCGACCGCCTGGTTCCGCATCGCCCACGGCGCCGCCAGCACGACGAACGCGACGAGCAGCACGGCGCTCGTCTTGAAGCGCTTCTGCAACGCTTCGGACGCGACGACCGCCAGTACCAGCGTGATCCCGATGGTCCGCGTGTAATAGGAAACGACGGCGAGCAGGAACGCGATCGCGAGGTCTCGCAGATTCGCGCTCTCCCGCCAGCGCGAGTAGAAGAAGAGCGCGACGAACGAAACGAAGTAATACGGCACTTCGGAAAGCACGAAGTGGGAGTACTTCAGGATTTCGGGCGAAACGACCGTGAGCGCGATCGCGGAAAGCGCGATCGACGGGGGATACTCCCGAAGGAGAACGCGGGCGAGAAAGTACGTACCGAAAACGCCGAGCAGCAGAACGAGAGCTTTCGGCGCGACCCACGAGAACGGGAAGAGCAGATGGACTCCCGCCAGCATCACGGGAAACAGGAACGGGTATTTCGTATGGGCCGAAGGAGTCCCTTCATTGATGTGGGAGAGGCCCTTCCCCATCGCGATCGACTGACCGAGGACGACGAACTGCGCGTTGTCGCCCGAGAGCGTAGGCTGTTCATCGAACTCGTATATCGCGAACAGCAGAAACAGACCCGCGGCGATCCACGGGAGCCGGCGCAGAATCGCCGCGCGCGGTATTCCGCCCGCCGGACCGGCCGGCGTCTTCCGCCTTCGTTTCTTCGAGCTCAAAGCCCGATCGTCCTTTCCACGGAGAAGTCGCGCGCCCGTTCGCCGCGCTGGCTCGCGATCATTTCGGCCAGGAGCCCGGTCGAAACGAACTGAAATCCGGTGATGATGAGCAGAACGCCGAGCATGAGGAGCGGATTGCGGCCCTGAATGTTGCCGAACTGAAGCTTGAGGGAAACGAGGAACGCGCAGATCACGAAACCGCCCGTCCCGAGAATCGCGCCGAGCATGCCGAACAGATGCAGCGGCTTCAGCGTGAAGCGCGTGAGCAGCATGACCGTCATGAGGTCGAGAAACCCGTTCAGAAAGCGTGCGGGGCCGTACTTGCTCGTACCGAACTGCCGCGCGTGATGCGTGACTTCGATCTCGGTGACGCGAAACCCCTTCCATCCTGCGAGAGCCGGAATGTAGCGATGGAGTTCGCCGTAAAGGTCGAGCTCTTTCACGGCGGCTTTGCGATATCCCTTGAGACCGCAATTGAAATCATGAAGCGAGATACCCGTGAAGAATGAAGTGACGGCGTTGAAAAGTTTCGAAGGCAGCGTCTTCGTGATCGGATCGTGCCGTACCTTCTTCCAGCCGGAAACGACGTCGAACCCTTCTTCCAGCTTCGCGATGAGTCGCGGAATCTCTTTCGGGTCGTCCTGGAGATCAGCGTCCATCGTAATGACGTAGTCGCCCGCGGCGCACGCGAAACCCGCGGAGAGAGCCGCCGCCTTCCCGAAGTTCCTGCGGAACTTGATCGACCGCACGCGGCTGTCCCCCCCGGCGAGGGTTTCGATCACCCGAAACGAGGAGTCGGTCGAGCCGTCGTCGACGAACACGATCTCGCCGCTCCATTTGCCCCGCTCGAATTCGGCCGTGATCCGGTCGTGGAGTTCCGGCAGGGAATCCTCTTCGTTCAGCAGCGGAATCACGACGCTCACGTCGATTCCGTCGCGAGGGGCACGCTGCTCGCGACGCCGCTCTGGAAGCGACGTTCCCGCGGTCACCTTCTCGGTCGTCATTGCACGATTCCTCCGAGTTGCTCCACTTCTTCCTGCATCAGCATGTCGCGGGGGTTCAGGCGATACGCCATTTCGAGATAGCTTCGCGCCTCGGCGCCGCGCCCCGTCGATTGATACAGCTTGCCGAGCATTTCGTAATAGCGGGGGCGCTCCGGGCGCAGGCCGATCGCCTGCAGATACGCGCGTTCCGCCTCGTCGTTTTCACCGAGCTGATTGTACATGAAACCCGCCAAATAATAAG
>JABDJQ010000324.1 GCA_013002425.1 Gemmatimonadota bacterium | reverse complement strand
GAGGAGCACTTCGAACGTCGGGATCGACGCGTCCATCATGAGGGCCGGGTCGCCGAAGATCGCATAGCGCCGGATCGTGTCCGGGCTGCCGAGCGGGCTGCGCACCGCAAAGTCGTTCAACCCGAGCGCGATGATCTCGCCGAGCGACCAGCGCGGGATGCCCCGATACCACGGCGGCGGGTTTCCGTTCACGTCGATCGAAGGTACGATGCCGGGCGACTGATAGAAATACTTGAGGATCGAACTGTTGAGCGCGAGGTTCGGCGAAAGAAACTCGATTCCGGTCGAACCGAATGCCGCAACCGCGCCCCCCTTGTCGCTCCGGATCATCTCTTCGGTCAATGCCTCGTAACCGAACGACGTGAACCGGTCGAATTCCGAAATCGAACAGCCGTATGCGGCGAAAATATACGGTCGGCCTTCGTTGTCCGTATTGTCGTCGATGTCGTTCGACGTGTTGTTTCTATAGTCGGGCCCCTGGCGAACGACGACTTCGTGCGTCAGTACGTTCCTGTTCCCGTGCCCCTGGAAATTGACGAACAGCGCCCCGGGGCCGTTCAGCTGGTCGAACATGCGTTTGCCCACGGTGGCGCGCGCGCCGGCGATGACGCAATCGACGTCCGCTTCCTGTGTGTTGTTGGGATTCGATACGCACGGGCACATTTCATGAACGGCATCGGTCGACGTGCTCAGATAAATCGTGGCGGTGTCCATGTCGCGGGCCGAGGATTCGAGCAGATTGTCGACGAACACGCGCGAGTTCGATTCGAACTGCGGCTGGCGGCCGTCTTCGATGCAGCCGGAGTCGAAGATCCAGCGGTCGTCCGCCATGAAGATCATGCGATTGCGCCACGTGTCGTCGGGCGAAAAGTCTTCGTACGCGATCGTCTTCTCGACGATCGTCGTGGCTTCTGTCGCGAGCTTGACCGGCATGCGTCCCACGATCACGTCGAGCAGCGCGTCGCGGTCCCCGTCGAGGAAGCCGAACCACGGGTCGCTCGCGTCCCAGTTGTCGCCGCTTCCGAAAATCTGGCGCGTGTATCCGGGGTACGCGGGAACGAAATCGAAGTCGTCGCCGCTGTTGCCGCGGTTTACGGCGATATCCTTGTAGTCTTCGAACCCGTCACCGACGAGCAGCAGAAAGAGCGGCTGCTTGTCCCACGCCAGGAAGCCGTAACGCACGTAATTCCGGATCGCGGCCGGGTCCTTCACGCCGCCGTTGAACTCGTCGTACACGTCGCTGATCCGCGCGCGTTCCACCGTGTACCCCTTCGTCTCGCGGTACTCTTCCAGAGGCGCCACGGCATCGTAGAAGTCCTCGTGCGCGATCATCAGGTAGTCGGATTCGGACGACACGAGGTTCGTCGGTTGATCCGCCACGATCTTCGCGCTCTTCAGCACCGGCATCGCGCTGCCCGCGTAAGCGCGGTACGCGTGCCGACCGCCGCCGATCGTGTCCTGGATCGTGATCGCGAAGTTCGCGCCGCCACCGGTGGCAGCCGCTTCGATCACGCTCGCGTTGTACGGATCGGTGACGTCCCATACGTGAACCTGCGCACTCGGGAAGCCGGTCACGGTCATGGAGACCGGGCCGGATGCGTCCCCCGTCGAGAAACGGAGCGCGCCCTGGTACGCTTTGTAGAGGAAGTTCGCGTGGATCTCGTACCAGTCCAGATGTCCGCCCGCTCCGCCGGTTGTCGTTTCTATCGAGCGGCCGCGCGTCCCGAAGTAGCGGATGTTGTTCAGCCCTTCCGCGAGCAGCGCCGGGTCGTGCACGCGTCCGGTTCGTGACAGATCCGCGCGTTCGCCGAAGTTCAGATAGTTGAAGATCTCGGTGCCGTCCTCCGTTTCGAGCCGGTACCGGTGATAGAGGAGCGCGCCCGACCCTTCGGAAACGGTGGAAACCACCATCCCCTTCACGCCGCAGAGCACGGAAGGGTCGACGGCGCCGAGTTCGACCTGCGTCGTACGGCTTTCGATCCGGTTTCCGCCCGCGAAATAATGATCGATCGTGTCGGTCGGGGACTTGCCGTCGTACTGCACGTCGATCTCCCAGCGCACGGAGTCGGGAAACGACGTGAGAGAAGTCGGACCGGCGAGCCCGAGGTTCGCGCTCCGCGTCGCGGCCGGGCGGGCCTCCCCTTCGACCGAGAGAAAATAGACGGCCTCGATCGCGAAACGGTCCTCGAAGTCGCGCTCCATGCGGTCTTCGCGAAATCCGGGCAGGTAGCAGATCACGGTGTCGCCGTCTTCGAAGGTGCCGTTGCCCGTCTTGTCGAGAATGCGTGTGGGGAGTGACACCTCTGTGAACGGATTCAGGCCGTCCTGCAGAAGCGGTTCCGAGAAGCCGCGCCGGTAGATCGCGATCCGATCCACGGACACGCCTCCGCCAAGGCCCTGCTTCGCGAGTTCGGCGAACGGAATTTTGTAGACGCCGCTCTTTTCGACGAACAGCTTGTACTCGTTTTCCACGCGGGCGGCCTTCGACGCGCGCGACGCGCGCACCTCGGCGGGTCTCGCGGGGCGGGAGCGGAAGGCGCGCCCCTGCTCGTAGTTCACGATCGTGCCCTGGTACAGGCTCTCCCACTTCGCCTCGTCCCGCGCCGGTTCACGCGCGTCGGCCCCACGCTTCTCCGCCTGCGCAGGTACGAAATCGATCCGCACTTCCACCTCGCGATACACACGAAGCAGACCGGTGGACGGCGCCGTTCGATACGGGTGAAACCGGACGGAAACGACGCGCTGATTCCGGAAACGCCCGGTCTCGCCGAGTTCGGCAACCGCCTCCGGATACATCGCTGTCGTTTCGTAAAACGGTCGGTCGATCGATTGCGTGATTCCGGGTTCGCGGGTGCGTCCGATCAGCGTGTCTTTCGGCGCGGGCGCGATCGGGTTCCCGGGAAGATCTTCGTAATCCGTGCGGACGATCGTGAGTCTCGGCTCCATGCCGTCGGGGATCGCGACCCAATATCCCTGTACCGGAAGATCGGGCCTCCCCCCGGCGCTTACACCGGTTCCGAGTCCCTGCACAGCGCGAAACGGGACGCCTTGCACCGTGGTCTCCGCGATGCGGTAACGATCGGGGGTCAGGACCAGCGTAACCGAGTCGTCCTCTGGAGAGGACACACGCGCGGCTTCGACGCAGGCGGGGTTTATCAGGAACATCACGGAGAGAGCCGCGATGATGCAATAACCGATTCTCATTCTTTGCGTTAGCCTTCCTTGACAGGGATTCGGCAGGGGTGAGCGGGAGAGTCCGGGTTCAGTATACGGACTGGAATTGCAACTTCCAAGCCAAACGTCAGCGCGCCGTGGCGGGGTTCTCGTTCACTTCGTTCCGCCTCTCGATCGGGGGCGGCGCTTCTCCCTTGCGCAGATACCCGATCGATCGCCGCGCCTCCGTGGCGATCCAGCCGCGCGGGTCCCGATCGATCACCCGTTCCCATTCGTCCGCCGCCTCCTCGAATCGATCGAGACGCGTCAGCGCGCGGGCGCGTTCCGCACGGGCGCCGACGAGACCGGGATCGATCGCGAGGGCCGTGTCGAAGCTCGCGAGGGCGTCTTCCTGATCCCCCATCTCCGCCGCGCAGGCGCCGAGATGCTTCCAGGCCACGGCATCCGTGCTGCCGGCGGGCGTCCGAACCAGCCTCTCGAAAGTCTCTCTCGCCTGCGGGAACCAACCTCGGTTCATAAGCAGAACACCGAGTTGAACGGCGGCCGGTTCGAAGTTCGGATCGAGATCGAGGGCCAGACGGAACATCCGCTCCGCCTCGCGCCCCTGCGCTACGTTACGGAACTGGATACCCCGGTGAAGAATGTCGCGCAGCAGATTCGGATTCCTCTCTTCCGCCTCGCGCTTCCGAGCTTCGCAGCGGTCCGTCTCGCCGAGTTGCGCGTACGCCGCGGCCGCGATCACGAACGGGTAGTCGTCGTCGACGGCGCCGTCCAGAAGCGGGTTCACCACACGCAACGCCAGCTCCGGGTCGCCGCGATCGAGAATCGTAAAAGCCCACTCCGCGCGAATCTGCGCGTCGAGCGAATCGGCCTGAAACGCCTGCGAGAGGTAGCGGAACTCCGGCATGAAGTCGCCCATGGTGCGGTGCGCCAGTCCGAGATAGAGGAGCGAACGCGTGCGCCCCGGCGCGAGTGCGATCGCGCGCTCGAGCGGCGGAACGGCCTCCGCAGGGTTCCAGTTCACCAGGTGATAGCGGCCCCACTCTTCCCACCCGGGCGCGAACTCCGGATTCTTCTCGAGAAGTCGCGCGAACATGCGGGTGACGAACTGCGACGGAGGGGACACGGAGAGCATCGTCACCGCGTACACCGGATTGTCGGGATCGCTTCGCAGGAGGTTTACATACTCCGACCGCACTTCCGCGCGCTCCCCGAGAGCGCCGCGCACGAACGCATAGGTAAGATGCACGTCCGGGTTGTCGGGCGTTTTCCGCAGCTGTTCTTCCAGCAGCGCGCGCGCGCCTTCACGGTCGCCCGCCAGAACGAGCTGCCGCGCTTCGAGCAGTACGTCCGCGCCCGCGTCCGGCGCCCCGGTCATCATCGCGAGCGACAGCCACGCGCATGCCAGCCATCTCGATCTCATCGGACTCACCTTCTCGTGTTGGCCCGGGCGGTCGCCATGTTGGCCGCCGCGGCACGGCCGGCCGGGGTCCCGGGCGCGACCGCGATCGCTTCCTGCCAAACCGGGATCGCCTCTTCTACCCGCCCCACATTCGCGAGCGCCGTGCCGAGTCCCAGCAGCAGATCCTGATTCCTCGAATCGTAGTGGAGGCCGGTTCGATAATGCTTGATCGCCGCATCGTAGGCGCCGGCCTTGCGGCTCAGGTTGCCGAGCAGCAGATACGAATTCGCGTACGCGGGTTTCACGCGGATCGCTTTCTGCAGCAGCGCCACCGCTTTCTCCAGACGACCGGCCTCGGCCTCGATGAAGGACCAGTTCTGATACGCTTCGACAAACTCCGGATCCACGCGCAGCGCTTCCCTGTAAGACTCGATCGCGCTTTCGTTTTCCCCGCGATCCATGTAGACGTTGCCGAGATTGAAGTGCGACTGCGCCTCGCTCGGATCGACCTCGATCGCCCGGCGGAACGTTTCGATCGCGCGCTCGTCATCGCCCGAAAGCGAGTAAACCGCCCCCAGACTGTTCCACGACTTGACGGAGGCCGGGTTCTTCTCCGTTTCCGTTACCGCCTCGCGAATCGCGCCTTCCCAGTCTCCGACCATTTTGTAATTCTCGGCGATCAGACCATGAACCCCTTCGTGCCGCGGGTACAGCGTAATGACCGCGCGAAGGATTTCGTTCGACTTGTCGTAGTCACCGCTCAGCGAATAGTAATGCGCATCGGAGATGAGCAGAAACGGATTGTCCGGCTCGGACTCGAGCCCCCGATCGATTGCCGCGCGAGCCGATGACAGATCGCCCGTGCTCATATAGGCGTCAGCGAGCAGTTTCCATGCCCTGTGATTCGAGTCGTCGGTGACCACGATCTCCTGGAGAATCTCAATGGCTTCTTCGTATCGACCCGCATTCGAGTAGCCCTCCGCGTCGAACACGCGGTCCGCGAATCCGACACGGTCCTTGGGATCGGGCAGGTCCGCCTCCTTCGCGCCGGGCACGCCGCCGCGGGTAACGTACCCGAGCGCTTCGAGCCTGGCGCGCGTCTCATCGTCCAGCGGCTTCGCTTCGTCGGTGCCGCGACTCTTGTCTTCCGTTACCCAGGCCTGGAGTTCCGACGCCATACGCTGCGCGACGGCTTCGTTCTCTTCGATGACGTTCCGCGTTTCGCCCGGATCTTCCGTAAGATCGTAGAGTTCCGGCCGCGGCGCCATGATGTACTTCCATTCGGGCGTTCGTATCGATCGAAGCGGGCTCCATCCGTAGTCCTCCTTCGAGGCGAATGATTCCGCGTACGAGTTCTCGATCGACTCGATCGCTCCCGCGCGCGAGAGATCGACGCCCTGCGCCCCGGTCATCGGCGGAGCTTCGACCAGCGCGAGGGCCGTGGGAGCGATGTCGATCGTGCGCACCAGATCGTCGACTACGGAACCGCGCGACCACGGGATCGCGCTCGACGCCCGATCGGGCCAGACCATGACGAGCGGGACACGAATCGTGGCGTCGTATACGAAGATCGCATGCGACATCTCGCCATGATCGCCGAACGATTCACCGTGGTCTCCCGTCAACACGATCAGCGCGCGCCGGTCGATGCCCTTCTCACGAAGCGCGGCAAGCAGCCGGCCGATTTCCTGATCCACGAACGCGACCTCCCCGTCGTAAAGATTGGAGGCGTAGTCCGTGGCGAACGGTTCCGGCGGTTCGTAGCGGAAGTGCGGATCGAAGAAATGGACGAACAGGAACATGTCCTCTTCACCCTTTTCGTCGAGCCACGCGAGAGCGGCGTCGACCACCCGGTCCGCGCTGCGCTCCTCGTAGTGCTGCACTTCGTTGATCGACTGCTGAAACTCGTCGTCGTAGCGATCGAATCCCTGTGCGAGGCCGAACTTCGCAGCCAGAGGGAACGCACCCACGAACGCAGCGGTTTCATACTCTTTCCGCTTCAGGATTTCGGCCATGCTTTCGCGTTCGTCGCCGAGCACGTACCGGCCGTTGTTGCGGACGCGGTGTCGAAACGGGTACTGGCCCGTCAGGATCGTCGCGTGACTCGGAAGTGTGAGCGGCGCGGAAGCCATGCAGTTCGTGAAGCGAACACCGCGCGCGGCCAGATCGTCGATATGCGGGGTTTCGATCGCATCGTTGCCGTAGCACCCGATACGGGAAGGGCGGATCGTGTCGATGGAGATCAGCACGACCGACAGAGGACGATCGCCCTCTTCTCTTCCGCAACCGGACTGCAGCAAAACTATGAAAAGAAGGAGGATCGTGCACGCGCGAGCCCGGCGGGGGCGGTTCTCGCCGGCGTGCGTCGCGGGAATTCGCTTCGTCATATACATGCTCATACTCACGATGATAAAAAAAGAGCCTCCCCGAAGGAAGGCTCTTTCCAGGAAAACAAAAGGAAGACTAGCGGAAGAGCGCCTTGACCTGGCCCCAGCTCGCCTGCTCGGTCGCGGTACCGGCGGTCTCGAGGCACTGACAGTTATCATCGGGGGTACTCGTCGTTCCGCAGGAGACCGAGCTGAAGCCCGTCGTCAGGTAGGCGGAATTCGCGCCGTCGATCATGAAACCGACCCGACCGGCCTGCAGCACATCGTACTGCACGTCGAGGACGTTCACGATACCCGCAGGATGAGGCGCCGCAAATGTGAAGTCGGTGAAGGAGATGACCCAGCACTTGTAAGTTGCGCTGTAGTCCCCTGTCTTGATCCAGTCCGACACCGATATGCTCGGATTGTCTTCGCTGTTCTTTACATCTTCAATGGTCCAGGTGGAAACAATCGAGTCGCCGGGGACGATCGCGTCGATCGAGATCGTCGCCCCGTCTTCGACACAGAACGTGCAGCCGCCCGCGGCCATTGCGTCACTGATGTCGTAGAAGATAGAGAAAGTCTGATCGTTCGAGACGGTCGCCGACGGGAAGATCATCTCGTTTTCGGAGCACGACGAGTCACCGTCTGCGTCGAACCCCATGAACACCGTCTGCGCCGAAGCGCTCGTAAAACTCAAGAGAAGGGCGCATCCGATCCCCGCGAAAATCGATTTGTAGTTGATTCGGCCGCTCATGGATGACCGTCTCCTTTCCTGTAGAACTGGGGAAAACGTTCCGCTCTCCCGAAGGTTTCGTACGACATAAATAGACTGGCCTACTATAGGAAGCAGGCCGGGGGGTGTCAACGGGAAAGTAGGAAAATAAGACCTTCGCGGGAAGTTCGCACTGCCGTATCGACGGTGCAGGAAGCGGCGGGCACAAAAAAAAGCGGCCTTCCGAAGAAGGCCGCCTTCTAACTAGCATAAGCTAGATCTCAGATCTACCGGAACAGATCTTTGACCGCGCCCCAGCTCGTTTCTTCGGTGGCCGTGAGGCCGATGCCGAAGGACGCGCCGGTGCTGCCCGTGAACGGACCCGTCGCGAAGTTCAAGTCCGACCAACCGTTCGGCTGGACGATCGAAACCGTCGCGATGCCGACCGGACCGTCGTACGTGTAGCTGGCCGTGCCATGAAGGAACGGCGGAATCGCGCCCGCGAACGAGAAGTCGGTCGCCTGGATGAGCCAGTCGTTTCCGCCCTGGTTCTGGTCCGGGCTCGCCGTCCAACCCGTAGCATGGGCATAGCCCACATTGTACGTGGCCGGGCCGACGTGCGACAGCGTGAAGTTCGCGGAGATGCAATTCGCACCAGAGCCGGGACCCGTGATCCAGGCGTCGATGGCGACGGCACCAGCCGGAACCGCAGCTGCGAAGTCCGGGCCGTTGCCCAGCGTCGCGTCAAGATCAAGTTCGACACTGTACTGTGCGCTCGCCATACCGGCGAACATCAGAAGCGCAGCGCCTAATACTAAAGCCTTCTTCATGTTCTTAAAAACTCCTTCCATCAGTTATCGAGAACTGACTTTGAAAAATACGTGCCGAGATCTACTCCGGGGACCCATCCATCGTAGAACCGCTCGCCAGACACGCCTGAGATGCTTCCCTGACATTCAGGCCGTCTCTGGTGACACGTCACCTTAACGGTTGAAAGAAGTATAGACTTCTGAACCGCCTCAAGTCAACTGGAAAATGTCGATCGCGCCATATTTCTGTGCGAATCAACTCCCCAGGCAAGCTCTTGATAACATGATGTTATTCAACAACTTATTGGATCGAGACCGTACCGGAGCAGGTCTCGATCCCTGGTGCAAACCGCAGGAACTCCGCTATAGCGGTGTTTTCTGCGGATTCGAGTCGGCGGCGGAACAGGTTCCGCCGCGCCGGGCCCGGCCAGGGGCCCGAGATGGTAGTAGCCGTTAGTTCGTGTTCCACCACCTCCTTCGGGTTCAAGCCTCGAATTCAGCCTTCCGAATACTATAGCAAATATCGGTTCACCCGGTCAATCCATTACGAGAATGCGGATCTGCGGTATCCACCCGGGCCGCCCCCCCCCTCCATAAAAAACCGGCCCCTCTCTTTCGAGAAGGGCCGGTTCTGGATGTCTTCAGCAGACAGTTGCTAAGACGGGATCCTCGCTCTAGTTGATCTTACCGGCGCAGTCACCGATGACGGCCGAGCCGTCGGCGGCCAGGACGCTACCACCGGGGCAGACAGCGCCAGCGTTGAGGTCCGGCAGGTACTGGAACGTATCGAAGAAGTTGACCGGAGCCACGCAGTTCATGTTACCGGTCCAGCCGGCGCCCGCATTCAGCTGCGGAAGGTACTTGAACGTATCGAAGAAGTTGACGTTGCCGCTGCCGTTGAAGTCCGTCGAGCGGAAGCAGAGCGTGTCCGAAGCACCCGCCAGGAATACTTCCGGGCTCGCGCATTCGGCCGTCACTGTCCAGTCGAGGACGCCCGCGCCGCCGCCGCCGAGCAGAAGCTCGAAGCATACAACGCCGTTCGCACTCGTCTGACCGCTCTGGGAACCCGTGCCGGAGACGCGACCGTTCGAGCCGCCGCCGAGTTCAGTCTGAGCATCGAACCCTAAACCGTAGTCCAGGCGAACGGTGCAGGTGTCGACCGGCGACTGCAGGCAGTCGTTGACCGTGACGCAGATGTCGATGGTGCCCTTGTTGCCCGCGAACGAGAAGAAGGCGTCAGCGTCGGAACAAGCGGTGCCACCGATGGAGAACTCGGCGCTCGAGTAGGCGGCGCAGGGAAGCCCCGCCATCGCGGAACCCGTGAGGCCGAGCGTAGCGACGGCTACGAGGCCAAGCATCAAAACTTTTTTCATGAGAGCAATTCCTCCTGCAGTCTCAATTTTAAAAACGTGCACGATGTGATCCTAACCAAAGTTCCTGAGTCCACGTTACAGAGAAGGGGACTCTGGGTTCGTAACTGAATACAACCGCTCTCGACGGAGCTACCCAGCACCTCCTTTCGCGACTCAGTTGTACTTCGGCAATTGACTGTGGGAGAACTCAATCGCACTAACGTAGCATTCGCTACTGTACCATTTCCGTTGGAACCCGTCAACCCGAAACCGCATCTCCCCGTGTGGATTCCGGCGACCTGCTTTGTCCTCTGGAGATGGCAAGAATCTTACCAGAGGGACCGGGTGAAGTCAATCCAAACGTACTGTTAAACGGTTGCGGAGGCGTATCTTGAAGATCCGACGAAAGAAACCGAATCTGGGCGAAACAGGACTCGAACCTGTGACCTCCTGCGTGTAAGGCAGGCGCTCTAACCAACTGAGCTACTCGCCCGGTCAATCCATTGCAATGTAATTACTTAAGAGCGATCGCCAGGGGGATCAGAACGCAGTAGCCGGCGACCAGAAGGATCGGCGCCAGGGTGATGGAATTCCGGCTCAGGAAGAAATATCCAAGCAGAATCAACGCAATACCCGCCGCAAAAAGGATGTAATTTTTGTTCGTGAACGGAAGCGAATTGTCGCTCCCGATCTTTCTCCGTCGTGATTTCCCTTGCTTAGCCATACGCGGCATTAGAACCCGATTTTCTTCCCGGGTCAAGGAGATTTGGACTGCCTGGCCGCTTCCTCACGCGCACGGTTGTGCTCCCGGATCGTCCGCGAGAAGGCATGGCGCCCGGACCCGTCCCGCGTCGCCACGAAATAGAGGTCCTCGCACCCCTCGAGCGGGTAGAGCGTGGCCTGCATCGCCGCCGCCCCCGGCGAGCAGATCGGGGACGGGGGCAGCCCGCCGTAGCGGTATGTATTGTAGGGGGAATCGATCTCCAGGTGACGGTAGTAGAGCTTTTTGCGATTCCCGCGCGCATATTGCACCGTCGGATCCGCCTGCAGAAGCATCCCGCGCTCGAGCCGATTGTGAAAGACGGCCGCGATCCGGACCCGCTCCTCGTCGACCACGGCCTCCGCCTCCACGATGGAAGCAAGCGTCGTGATCGCCGCCACGCTCATGCCGAGTTCTTCCGCCCGGGCGCGGCGCGTGCCGTTCCAGAACGCGCGGAACTGCCCCGCGAGATGCGCGAGCACCGCCGGCTCGTCGACCCCGCGGCCGAAATGATACGTCTCCGGGTAGAGATACCCTTCGAGGGTCGGTCCCGGAAGCTCCATCGCTGCCTGAAAGTCGGGCGACCGCGCCAGCGAATCGAGCACGAGCGAGTCGAGCTGCAGGCCGGCGGCAAGCAGGGAGATCGACTCGCCCAGCCAGAGCCCCTCGGGCAGCGTGATGCGATCGTAGAGATTCGGTCCGTCGACGAGAAGCGAGAGGACCTCGGCGGGCGTGAACGTGGCGGGGATTTCGTACCATCCCGCCTTCACGCTGCGATCGGCTTCACGATAGCGGGCGTAATATACGAACGGTTTCGCGGCGCGCACGAGGCCCTTTTCCGCAAGCAGCTGCGCCACGCCGGGAAA
>JABDJQ010000323.1 GCA_013002425.1 Gemmatimonadota bacterium | reverse complement strand
ATGCAGCAGGACGACTCGGAATTCCGGGCGCTCTCCCTGATCCCGAACTATCAGGGGAACTACTTCATGACGTTCGACATCGAAGCCGCCAACGGGTTCTTCGACAACAAGGTGCGGTGGTACGACGAGCTCATGCAGCCCGCGAACTGGAACAATCTGGCCCTCCTCAGCATGGTCAACGTGAAATACATTCTGGCTTCCGGGCCGGTAAACCACGCTACGCTCGAGCAGGTTTCCGCCGGGAACCAGCGCTACCTGTATCGCAACCGCGCCGCACTGCCGCGCGCATTCCTCGCGCCGGAATTCGAAATCGTCGCGGATCCCGACCAGCGACTCGCGCGCCTTACGAAGCAGGAGATGGATTTTTCGCGCGTGGTCGTGCTCGAAGAGGATCCGGGCATCAGCGCGTCGACTTCGCCCGCAGGAAGCGTGCAATGGATCGCGAAAGGGCCTGACGAATACGCCGTCCGCGTCGAGACGCCCGATCCGCAGATCCTGTTCGTTTCGAACAACTGGCTGCCGTACTGGAAGGCCGCGATCGACGGGGAGGCGGCTCCGCTGCTGCGCGCGAACCACGCGTTTCAGGCGGTTGCCGTTCCGGCGGGAGCGCATGACGTTTCCATTCGATATCGCTCGGGGCCCGTCACGGCCTGCACGTTTCTTTCCCTCGGCGCTCTCGTTCTCGTGATCGCCGCGGGGGCGGGATCGCGATGGCGCGGCGGCGCGGACGCGACCCCGAAAGGAGGCGCATCATGACCGAAGCCGTCGCCGGCAAGAAGCGAACCATCGTCGTGATTCCGACGTACAACGAACGCGAGAACATTCAGAAGCTCGTCCCGGAAGTGCTTGCGGTCGATCCGCAGATGGAAATCGTGGTCGTCGACGACAATTCGCCTGACGGCACCGCCGACGTCGTGAGCGCGATGGCGAAGGAGAACCCGCGCGTCCACCTCCTTTCCCGTCCGGGCAAGATGGGGCTCGGCTCCGCGTACCGCGACGGTTTCCGCAAGGCGATCGACCTCGGCGCGGATCACATCATGGAGATGGACGCGGATTTCTCGCACGACCCGAAATACATCCCGGACTTTCTGCGCATGATCGAAGTGAGCGACGTCGTACTCGGCTCCCGCTATCTGAACGGCGTCAACGTCATCAACTGGCCGATCTCGCGCCTCATACTCTCCTACGGCGCCAACCTCTACGCCCGCGTGATCACCGGGATGCCGATCCTCGACGCGACAGGCGGCTTCAAATGCTTTCGGCGTGAGGTTCTGGAGACGATCGAGTTCGAAACGTCCCGTTCCGACGGCTACTCGTTCCAGGTCGAACTCAACTTCCGTTGCTGGAGGCACGGATTCAAGATCCGCGAGATCCCGATCGTGTTCGTCGACCGCCACTCCGGAACGTCGAAGATGTCCAAGCGCATCATGTGGGAGGCCATCTGGATGGTATGGCGACTCCGCATCGGATCGCTCTTTTCGAAAAGGCCTGCCCGTTGACGCGTGCCTTCGAGGAGATCACGCTCTCCATCATTCTCGTGGTGTACAACACGCGCGACGACATCGTGAACTGCCTCGAAACGCTTCACCGTTTTCCCGCCCCCTTTCCCACCGAGATTCTGGTAATAGACAACGCGAGTTCCGACGACAGCGCGGAAGCCGTACGCGCCATGTTTCCTCACGTTCGCCTTCTCGTAAACGAACAGAACCTCGGCTACTCGGGCGGCGTGAATCAGGGGATACGCGCGGCCAACGGCGAGTTCCTGCTCGTGCTGAATCCGGATATCTCGGTTCACGAGGGGAGCCTGGAAACTCTGGTCCGCTACATGCAGGCGCATCCGGCTGTCGGGATCGCCGGATCGAAGCTGCTGAATCCGGACGGCACCGTGCAACTCTCCACACGCCGCTTCTACACGTTCCGCACGTTTCTCTATAGACGCACCCCGCTCGGGAAGCTGTTCCCGAAAAGCCGGGTTCTGCGCGACCATCTGATGCTCGACTGGGATCACGAGGACAACCGCGACGTCGACTGGATGATCGGAGCGTGCATGCTCGTCAGGCGCCGCGCCGTGGAGGAAGTCGGGCACATGGACGAACGCTTCTTCCTGTACTTCGAAGACGTCGACTGGTGTTATCGTATGCAGCAGCACGGCTGGCGCGTCGTCTACGTTGCGGATTCCGTCATGAGCCACCTGCACCGCAGAGAATCCGCGGGGGGTCTCTGGAACCGCCGGGCGCTGATGCACCTGGCCAGCATGATCCGCTTTTACGACAAATGGAGTCTGATCGTGTACCGGCTCAAACGACGACGCTCTATTCTGCGCGCGCTGATCTCTCTGCTCACCGATGTCGCCGTCATCAACGGCACGTTCGTGCTCGCTTACGTCATTCGCGTCATGCTCGGCGCCGTCTTCACGAAGCCGGTGTTCGATTTCGGTTCGTATCTCCCGTTTCTCGGCTTCATCAACATCACGATTCTGCTCTCGCTGTTCGCGGTGGGTTCGTATCGCGACCTCGGCCGGCTGACGGGGGCGAATCTGCTCACGGACACGCTGATGCGCTCCGTCCGCGCCGCGGGTATCGGCTATCTCGTCGTGACGGCCGCCACGTTTCTGACGCAGACGCAGATCTACTCCCGCGTGCTCGTAACGATCTTCATTCTGCTGCTCGCGCCGCTTCATACCGCGGGACGCTATCTGCTGC
>JABDJQ010000319.1 GCA_013002425.1 Gemmatimonadota bacterium | reverse complement strand
TTCGCCAGGTCTGGTCATCGCGCCAGAGCCCGGCCTCCGACACCCAGCGCATTTCCGCTTCCCTGTCACCCGCGGCATGCGCCACGATGGCCCGCCGCCATCGAGGCCCCGCACCGGTCAGCCCTTTCTCGATCAGCGCGCGGTCCATATGATCCGCCGCCTGTTCGTAGCGCCCGATGCGGAACAGCGCCCACCCCTTCGTGTCGAGTACGTAGGGGTCCTCCGGTGAGAGGGCGAGCGCTTTGTCCGCGTGGAGCAACGCGGTTGCAGGGAAGGAGTCGCGCACCGCCTGATTCCACGCGGCCGCGTTCCAGTCGTAGGGGTCCCTGTTGTCGGGCGTAAGCATGATCGCGTAGACGGAATCCGCCGCGCCTTCGTCGCCCGCCGTTTCGAAGAACGTGGCTTCCTCGCGATCGCGGGTATCCGCGCTGCCGGGCGCGAGGCGATCGAGTTCGTCGAGGGCGCGCGAGACGCTCTCGCCATCTCCGAGCAGTACGCCCGTTTCCCAGAGCCCGAACTGCGGCGCCGCGGCGGCCGGGCGCAGGCGCGCCGCTTCACGGAACCGTTCACGCGCCGCGGCGAAACGCCTCTCGTCGATCGCGAGACGCCCGCGCCGCAGCGTCGCCGCGTATCGAAGGCGGGGGTCGCGCGAAGCGACCGCCGCAAGCAGCGAGTCGGCCCGTTCCGCGTCAAGCCCGCGCGCTATCAGGAGATCCGCCTCGTTCCATGCAACCAGCCCGTCGTGCGCATGCTCCGCGGCTTCGCGAAAGAGCCGGAGCGCCTCCTCCACGTCACCGTTCTCACGCGCGACGCGGCCGACGTTCAGCCAGGTCGCCGCGCTCGCGCCCGCGACTTCCTCGGCGCGCCGCAGGAACGCGCGCCCGGTCGCATCGTCGCCCGCGCGGAACGCCCGCC
Source organism: Gemmatimonadota bacterium (assembly GCA_013002425.1). Taxonomy (GTDB): domain Bacteria; phylum Orphanbacterota; class Orphanbacteria; order Orphanbacterales; family Orphanbacteraceae; genus JABDJQ01. Next base: position 5,764 of record JABDJQ010000319.1, on the reverse strand, counting down.
GTGCGGACTTCGTCCAGACGTTCGCGGCGATCCATCGCTCGAGAAACTCCGCATCGCGATCGACCCCGCTCACGAAGCCGAGATCGTAGGAGTCCCACACGACATCCGGGTCGATCCCGGGGCTCCCCTCGCGATACCATCGATAGAGCAGACCGTGCGGGCGCAGCACATACCCCGGCTCGGCAAAGAGATCCTGCTCGACGGCGGTGTAGACGGGCGTTCCGGCCCGCAGGGCGGCAAGCAGCGCCGCCTGCTTCCAGCCGGGCCCTCTTCGCGATTCGCCGGCGAAGAGCGGTCCCTCCGGTCCCAGGTCGAACAGCGAGTTGAAAACGGTGATATCGGTTCGCCGGCCCTTCACGATCTGCTCGTGAAAGAGCCCGAACGTCTCCGTGTCCCCCTCCACGACGAGCCCGCCACCCTCCTGCACCGTCTGAAGGATCGCGTTCACGTAACCTGTAAGAAGCGAATCGTCGCTCCGATCGAAACGGATCGCGTTCGAACCGGCCTGCCAGACGAGCGCCGCTCCGAGCGCCATGTACAGCACCGGGCGAAGACGTCCCACGCCCGCAGCGAGAAATGCGACTCCCCACGCGAACAGGAACGACGCGAATACTACGATCGGAATGAAATAGGGCTCGGGATCGTTTACACCGTAATATCCGATATACGAGGCAATCCCGCCGATCCCGAGAGCGATGGCGGCTCCTTCGTACCATTTCCTCTGCAATACCAGCGAAAGCGCGCCGAGCGGCACCAGCAGGAATCCCGCCCACGAAATTTCACGCGGCAGGCCGCGGCAGAACGCAAGCAGATCGTTCACGCCGCCCCCGCCCGCATACCCCCAGTATCCGCGACCGGTCACATGGGCGACAAAGCGCGCGAAATCCGAGGGCGCTCCCCAGTTCCAGACCGGTCCGAGCGCGGAGCGAACGGGAAGATAGACGTAAACCGTAACCCCGATCGCAAACAGTGCGGCAGCCAGTCCCGCGCGCGCGGGCGATCGCAACAGGCGGACAGTGTAAGGCCAGGCGGCGGCCACTACGGCGGGCATCACGAACAGAATCGCGAGGTGATGCGCGAAGGCGAGACCCGCGACATACACGAACAGAAGCGGGCGCGAACGCGGCAGATAGAGGAGGAGCGCGAGGAGCAGGAGCCAGAACGAATACACCTCGTATCGCGTGGCCTCCCGGACGAGCGTCGCGGACCCCCCGAGCATCAGTCCGGCCAGAACACCGGCGCCCGTTCCCGTGCGCGCCGACACGTGGAGCGCAATGAGACCGACCCCGAGGGCCGCGAACAACGCGTTCAAAACGTGAAGGGCGCGCGTGGGATCACCGAAAAGAGAGACGACTCGCGAGAGAAGCGTGAAGAGGGGGTATCCCGACGGATGGGGAATGCCCAGGGTGTGGGCCGCGATCGTGAGTTCGGGCCCGTCTCCGACTACAGGGCCTACGGCCGCGCGCGTCACGTAGAGCGCAGCCAGCGCCACGGTGACGCCGGCGGCCGCGCCGAGGCTCGCGCGCTCAGTCGAGATAGCCAAGGCTCTTCAACATGGCGCGCATCGCGTCATCGGCCGGCGACGCGATCGGCACCTCTTCGCGTTCTTCGTCCCCGGTCTCGTACGTCGTGACCGTGCGAACGGGGAAAGCCTCCGCGAATCGCGGATCGAGCAACCGCAGGGGGACTTCTCCGTCCATATCCTCGCCCACCGCCAGGCCGAGAATATGCAGCACGAGCGGCGTCACGTCTTCGGGCCGAATCGGATCGTCGGGCGCCCCTCCCGCGCGAAACGGCGGGCCGGCCGCGATCAGGAGAGCGCGGTCGCTGTGCCAGAAGGGCATCACCTGTCGCCGATCGTCGCCGATGTGACGCTCCGTTCCCGGCGGAAACGACTCGAAGCCGTGATCGGATACGATGACGATCGCGTCGCGCGACAGGTCGAGACGTTCGAGGAGGATCCCCAGCCAGCGATCCGCGAGGCGATACGAGTCGCCCACGAGCGCTCCCATCTCCGTCCAGGCCGACGCCGGCGGCTCCCGTTCCGGAACTTCGAGCGGCGCCATGTCTTTGTCGTACTTGCGGAACTCGTAGTACTCGTGAAGCAGCCAGAGGCGATGCTGAAAGAAATCGATACTTTCCATATAAATCGTCAGGAAGCGCGGATCGTATTCGTCGAACAGGCGAACTCCGCCGTTCAGATTCGCCATGTCCTTTTCGAAGTAGTGCTTAAGAGCAGTATCGAGAAGGCTTGCGCGCGGGACCTCGTCCGTCCGAACGAGCGGACTGTTCTTCGCATACGAACGAAAGTCGTCGAGAATATCGGCCGGGTACGTACGAAATCCGATCGAATCCCAGTCCGTGGTGGGCGTCCACTCTTTCTCGTATTCGGGGCTCGGAGGAAACGCGTAATTGCTCACGAGGAATCCGTTCACGGGTTCGGCCGGCCATGTGACCCAGTGCCCGACGACGCCGACTTCGACGCCCTCGTCCCCGGCGATTTCCCAGACCGATTTGCGCGCGCGGAGGTTCGACGTCACGGGAACCCGCTTGCCGTCCGCCATGCGTGTGAAACTGGTGATTCCGTGGGCGTCCGGGCGAAAACCCGTGAGTTCACTCGTCCACACCACGGGGGAGAATACGGGCTCTTCGACGAGCATCGTCGCGATCACGCCGTCGCGCATGAGGCGCGCGAAGTGAGGAAGTTCGCCGCGTCCCGCCATGCGCTCGATCACAACACGATCGGCCGCGTCGATTCCGAAAAGAACGACCTTTCCCGGAAGCTCCGCGGAATCGCGCCCGCATGACGTGAGCAGCAGGAGAATGAAGATCGTGAATCGAAATCTCATTTGAAATAGCCGTGCTTCTTCAGATTGTCGCGCACTTCATCGCGCTCCGTGAGGTCGCCCATCTGGAAACCGGGATCGAACTGCTTCGTCCACTCTTCGAGTTCCCTTTCCATGCGGGCCACGACGTCGGGATGTCGCCTCGCGACGTTGTCGTTCTCGGCCGGATCGACTGTCAGATTGTAGAGCTCCTTCCGCCCCATGAACGGAACGAGCTGATACTTCCATTCCGTCGTGCGAACCGACTTCGCCTTGTACTGATTCTGCCACTCGGCGGCAACCTCTACGTTCCACGGCTTGCTCGCCTCGGAGATCACGACAGCGTCGTCCTGTCGCCCGCCTTCGAGGAGCGAGCGCCCCCGATACCGCCGGGGAATCCTGAGGCCGACCCAGTCGTGAATCGTGGGGGCGATATCGATCAGTTCGACGGGTCCGTTCACGACCCCCGGAGTCACGTCACGTGTTCCCTGGAGAATCAGCGGAACGCGAATCGCGTCGTCGTAAAGGAAATCGCCGTGATCGAAATAGTAACGATGATCTCCGAAGGATTCGCCGTGGTCGGACGTGAGCACCACGAGCAGATCGTCCCCGCCGGCTTCGCGCACGCCGGCCAGCAGACGGCGAATCTGCGTATCGACGAACGACAGCTCGCCGTCGTACTGCGCCTCCCAGTACGCTCGATCGTCCGCCTCGAAAGGTACGCGGCCGAAACGAATATCATGCAGCGTCTCCACGTTCGTGGGATCGAGTGCGGACCCGGGCGGGCGGCGCGCCTCTCCCCACGACCCGGGCGGATCGTACGGCCAGTGCACGTCGAAATAGTGCACCCATAGAAAGAACGGGGCATCCCCGCCTCCGGCCAGCCACGCGAGCGCGCGATCCGTCACCCTGTCCGCCCTGCGTTCGACCTCGCCTCCGTCCGGCGTCTCGTCGAGTTCGTCGTCGTAGGTGCCGAATCCGCGGCCGAGACCGAACTGACCGTGCAGCGGAAACGCGCCGATGAAAGCGCCGGTCCGATACCCCGACTTCTGCAGTTCTTCGGGAAACGTGTAGACGTCTTCGGGCACGAGAAAACCGTTGCGCGGCACGTGATGTTCGCGGGGGGCCAGGGAACTCAAGATCGAGGTGTGTGCAGCGAGAGTCGTGGGTACCGGCGCGATGCAGTCCGTGTAGAGCGCTCCCTCGATGGCGAGCCGGTCGATCGCGGGCGTCATGGAGCCCGGATGCCCGTAAGCCCCGATCCGGTCGGCGCGCGTCGTATCGAGCGTGATCAGGATCACGTTCCCCCGGGGCTCACCGCCGCCGGAGCACGCGAGAATCGCGCCGATTCCCAAAATACCGATCAGAACTGCCAGGGATCGCACACCGTCTCCTTGTCCGTTATCACCGGGGCGCCGCATTGTATCACATTCGAGGCTAACCGCTTGAGCACCTTGACGTTCCCCCCGTTCTTTCAGTAGATTGGAGGTGTCGAGGTCCTGGCTCCCCTTTGCAAACCTTCGGGAGATTACTATGAGCGGTGCGAAACGGCCCGTGCGTACCCGTGCTCTCCGCGCGTTCGCGCCGGGGTGCCTGGTTCCCCTTCTTCTTGCTCTGGTCTGGGCGCCCGCCTACGGAACGCCCGAGGACGGGCTGAACGACGCCCTCATTTTATTGAGGGACATGCCCATGGACGAAGTTTACCGGTTCCTCGACGAATGGGAAGAAAAGGGCGCCTGGCTCCCTCACATATACCCGCCCAATCTGGTGATCGGCGATCTACCCGCCGACCTCGACCCGGAACTCCGCGCCGACCGGCGGGTCGACGCGCTCTACCGCAAACCGATGACGGCGTTCGAGAAGTCCGCGGCGCCGGCCGCGTGGAGCGAAATCATCACGTCGTGGCTGATCGAAGAAGAGCGCGCGCCCATGAAGCGGCTTCACGAGAAGTCGAATGCCACCTGGGACGAACTCGGCGTGCACACGGTTACGAAACCGCGCATCGACCGGAGTGACTACGCCGGGATTTCGAAAACGCAGACAGGTCACGACCGGCGCTTCGGCCGGCTCGTCGGCGGCGACATATTCAATACGTCCGAGTGGGTTCTCGGTCGCAGCGCGGTCGGAATCATCCTTCCCGAAACGGCCGGCGCTTCTCACTCCAGCGCGGAGCGCTCGGCCGTCTACGAAGAGGTGCGCGCGGCGTTCGGGTTCATTGCCGCCAAGGTGCGCGGCTACCCGCGAGCGCAGTTCGTGTACGACATTCCGATTGCCGCGACGACCACGCGCAACTTCTTCAGAACTCCTCCCGATCATGACGAGTCCGACTGGGTGAAGGAGACCATGGCAAGCATCGGCTACCACTGGGAGGTCAAGGGAATCGGAGCGGAACCCGTCTGGGAATACATCGATACTTTACGCACGAACTACCAGACCGAATGGGGCATAACGCTTTTTCTCCCGAAGCTGTCGTACTTTCCGGGCGCGGGATACACGGCCTATGCGTATCTCGGCGGTCCGTATCTCGTCGCGCCGTCGGGCGGCGGCGGTTTCGTGGGCCAGGGAAACCCCACGACGCTTTCGGGGCTCATCGTGCATGAAGGAGGCCACCTCTTCTACACGCTCGACGAGTATGCGTCAGGCGGCACTTCGACTCCGTGCCGCGCGGTTTCCGGCTATCTGGCCGTCCCGAACAGCAACAGTCTGAACCAGGACTGGACGTGCAAGCCGCACGTTTCGTGCGCGATGGCGAGCCCGAGCGGCAACCTCTGCTCTTATTCACTGGGACAGATGGCGTCGGTCGATTCGGATTCGGACGGCATCGCGGATGTCATCGACACGCATCCCGTGGTTCGCATGTTCGCCATACCCGACACCATCGAGACGACGACGCCCGTATGGGCGGGATCGACGCAGGTGCTTCCTCTTATCAGCCAGGC
>JABDJQ010000304.1 GCA_013002425.1 Gemmatimonadota bacterium | reverse complement strand
CGTGAAGAGCCAGCAGCGTTCGTCATGAAACAGAATCACGGAATCGATCCCCGCGAAATCGTCGAGCAGCACACGATCTTCGACCCATTGATCGGGAAACTTCGCACAACGGTAGAGCACGACACGATTGCTCTCCGCCTGCTCGGGCACCATGTACAGTTCGCCTTCGTGCTCGAACGCATGCGGAAACGAGAGGTGATAGTCCTGCCTGAGCGCGGGTCGGATCGACATCGACTCGTGATCCGAGCCGAGCGCCACGACCGAAATGTGTCCGCGCCGCGTCTCGAACGGAAAATCTTCCACGAATATGTAGTCGCGGCCGTCGCGGCGGACCAGGCAGGGGTCGGCGATGAAGCGATCGGTTTCCGGCTGAATCCAGTGAGCGTCGCGAAGCGTCTCGGTCGAAAGCTCCGCCACCGGTTTCGATACGACGCCGACCGACCACTGAAAGCGCTCGCCGGAGAACGTGAAGCGCGCGGCGACCATCCGCCGGATCGTGCGCGAAAGAAACAGCAGCATCTCGCCGTTCGTCGGCGCCTTGTAAATGCGCTTTTCGTATGGGCCCGACTTTTCGAGAAACGTCGCGAAGAACTGCTCGGGCGTCGGGGTGGCGCGCGTCAATCGATCGATGGCGTGCACGAACAGCAGGACGCCTGACGTGAACAGGTTGAGTCGGTTCAACAGGGGCGACGTGTCATGCGTTCGGCGGAACGTCTTGCCGAGCACGTAGCCGCCGTCGAGCGAATCCGTCAGGACCTGCAGCGTGACCCCCGAGACCGGATTCCCTTCGTACACTTCCCAGAACCCCGGCTCGCCCCCGCGGTACTCGCTGTTGTCGCCGTGGTGATAGCTCCATACGCCGTAGCGCGCGGTTTCGAGAATGGCGCCGCGAATGATACGGAAGCCGAAACGCAGCATGATGTCGAGGTCGTGGTCCCGGATCTCGGCGACGTCTTCCTTGCGAAAGCGGTCGGTGAACTTCTTCGCGATCGGCGTGACTTTGATCCGCGGAACCGAAGCGAGCGCGGGCGCGATGTCCTTCGGCAGAAACCTCGCATTGCCGGCCGCGTCACGTTTCGCATCGAGTCTGTTGAAGCGATAGTAGAGGAAGTTGTTTTCGCGTATCCGCGACAGCAGGCTCCGTGGTTTGCGGGGCCGCGGTTCCGCGCCGTTCTCGACGATCAGCGAAAGCTCCAGGCGGTCGTCCGCGAGGATGAACGAGATGATCTCGTCGATCCAGAACGCAACAGTGAGACTGTCGACCAGAATTCCGATTTTGAGTTTTCGCATTCCGCTCGTTCCGGGTCGACGGCCCTCTGTCTGCATTCGCGATCCGGTCAGGATGATACGGGGGTGCGGCGATCGACGTTTTCGAGAATGCGCTCGGCCCGATACGAGGAGCGAACGAGCGGGCCCGCCACGGCGTGGATGAAGCCGATCGAGTCGGCGTACTCTTTCCATTTCGCAAACGTGTCGGGCGTTACGAAGCGGTCGATCGGCCGATGCTTCTTCGTGGGACGAAGGTACTGGCCGATGGCTACGGCTTCGGTCCCCGTCGCGCGGATGTCGTCGAGCAGCCGGTACATCTCGTCGTCGGTTTCGCCGATCCCGGCCATCGCCGCGGTCTTCACGGTCTGCCACGGCTGCTTCAGCTCGGCGAGAGTGCGCAGCACGTTCAGCGAGCCCTGATACGTATGCTTGAAGCGGACGTCGGGATAGAGGCTTTCGACGACCTCCATGTTGAAGCCGAGGACGAGCGCGCCGGAGTCGATGATGCGCTGAAGCGCTTCAGGGCGCCCCTGAAAATCGGGGATGAGCACTTCCACTTCGCATTCCGGATTGCGCGCGCGCACGGCTTCGACCGTCTCCGCGAACGCCTCGGCGCCGAGATCGTCGAGGTCGTCGCGATCGACGGAAGTGATGACCGCGAATTTGATACCGAGCTTTTCGACCGCCTCGGCAACCTTGCCCGGCTCACGCGGGTCGAGGGCGAACGGCTTGCCGCTCGTCACCGCGCAGAAAGCGCAGGCGCGCGTGCAGATCTCGCCCAGAATCATGAAAGTGGCGGTGCCGGCGCTCCAGCATTCGTTGATGTTCGGGCAGTTCGCCTCTTCGCAGACGGTGTTCAGCGCGCCCTTGCCGATGGTCGCGCGCACGTTCGCGTAAGCGGGGTTCGTCGCGAGCTTCACCTTCAGCCAGTCGGGCTTCCGAAGCACCCAGTCGCGTTCGGGGCTTTGCGTTTTCGCGTCGTGATTCGCGCCGCAGCTCATTCTGTGGTCTCCAGCATCTCCGGGGTCGTGATCTCGCGCTCGAACACGTCGGCGAAGTGCGTCACGACGCGATCCGCCGTTTCGTCCACCGTGACGTCGCGACCGAGGAGCCGCGACAGACTCGTCACGCCGCGATCCGCAATCCCGCACGGCACGATGTGATCGTACGCCTCGAAACCGTTGCACACGTTCAGCGCGAATCCGTGCGAGGTCACCCAGCGCGCCACGCGAACGCCGATCGCCGCGATCTTTTCGTCGCCGACCCAGACTCCCGTGAGCCCCGCAACGCGGGCGGCCTCGATGCCGAAGTCGCGGAGCGCGCGAATGAGCACTTCTTCCAGATCGCGCACGTAACGAACGAGATCTTTGCGGTCGGGCGCGAGCGAAACGATCGGATAGCCTACGAGCTGCCCCGGCCCGTGCCAGGTCACGTCGCCGCCACGATTCGTATGGAAGAGTTCGATGCCGAGCCGTTCGCGCACCGCGTCATCGATTCGGACATGTCCGAGATCTCCGCGGCGGCCGAGCGTGTAGACCGAATGATGTTCGAGCAGGAGCAGGTGATCGTCCGCTTCGCCGCGCTTGCGCGCTTCTACCAGATCCTCCTGCATCTCGAGCCCGTCGGCATAGGAAACGGTGCCGGGGCGCAATACGATCAGCGACGGCCGCACCGTCTTCGGCGCTGCCATGCCGACAGAAGCCGCCGACCCGATCTCCCGGTCGTCCCTCACGCCTTCTTCACTCATGCGATGCTTGCTCCTCGTGATGCTGCGCGCTTATCGGCCGAGCACGTCCTCGGGGAAGTTCTCGATCCGCTCGCGCACTTCTTCGAGGAACTGGCTCGAAACGGCGCCGTCGATGATGCGATGGTCGTACGACAGGCAGAAGAGGGATGTCGGGCGAATCGCCATTGCGTCGCCGTATTCCGACTCGATGACCTTCACGCGCTTCTTGATTCCGCCGAGTCCGAGAATCGCGACGTTCGGCTGGTTGATGACCGGCAGGCCGAAGTCGGTGCCGAAAACACCCGGGTTCGTAACGGTGAACGTGCTCCCCGAAACTTCGTCGGGCGCGATGCTCTTGCTGCGCGCGCGCCCCGCGAGATCGGCGAGTTCGCGCGCGATCTGTCCGATCCCCTTCTGCTCCGCCTGCTTGATGACAGGTACGATCAGTCCGTCGGGAAGCGCGGCGGCGACGCCGAGGTTCACGTGCTTGTGGTACTCGAGCTGATTGCCGTTCACGACGCTCGCGTTCACGATCGGCCAGTTGCGAAGCGCCGGCACGATCGCGTACAGCACCATCGTCGTGACGGAGAGATTCGCGTCGTGGCGCGACGTGAAGTCGGCCTTCCATTTCCTGCGAAGCGCCATCACACGACCGAAGTCGACTTCGGTCACGCTCTGCACGTGGGCCGAGGTCGCGCGGCTCGCGAGCATGTGCTTCGCGATGATCTGGCGAATATTGGTCATGTCCTGGACGATCGAGTCGGCGCCGTCCGGGAAGTTGAGCACGGGCTGAATGCCGATCCCTGACCCGCCCGGATCCGTAAAGCCGGCCGGAATCATCGGTGCGGCGCCCGGACTCGCTTTGGGCGACGCAGGCGCGGCGCCCGGGCCCGGCGCAGGCGCCGGCGCGGAAGCCGATACGGCTCCGCTCGCGACGTAGCCGAGCACGTCGTTCTTGGAAACGCGGCCGTTCCGGCCCGTTCCCGCCACGCGGGAGAGGTCTACGTTGTTCTCGCGCGCGATCTTGCGCGCGACCGGCGACGAGCGCACCGAGCGGTTCGCTTCGGCAAGCGCCGTGGCGGAGACAGCAGGCGCGGATGCCGGGGCGGGCTGCGCCGCCGGGGCCGGTGCGGGCA
>JABDJQ010000298.1 GCA_013002425.1 Gemmatimonadota bacterium | reverse complement strand
CATCCACAGTTTGCGGATCGGGGTTCGGAAACGGGCCATCTGCGGCGACGGACGGAGAAAGAAGAGCTGTTCGAGCGAGAGTTCGCCGTGGAAGATATTCCCTTCGGTAAGCCCGAATTCCTGTTCGAGGTCCCACGGCGTGAGCGCCTGCCGATGCAGAATCGTGCTCTTGAAGCCGGGAATGTAGCCGGCGAGGACGTCGATGACGCCGTCGGCCCACTCTTCGCGTTTCGCCGGCCAGTTCTCGGGGCCTTCCGTAATGTGATACGGCGCGTACTGAATGAAGATCGACATGACGTGCTTGCCCGGGGGCGCCACGGTGGGGTCGGTCAGCGAAGGCACCACGATGTTCATGTACGGCTCGCGCGACGGCTTGCCGTACTTCGCGTCATCGTAGGCGCGCTCGAGATACGCGACGCTCGGCGCGATCGCGATGTCGCCGTAGAGATGCCGGCCGACGCCGGGCCTGCACGAGAAGTCGGGGGCTTTGTCGAGCGCGAGGTTGATCTTGCCCGAGCTCCCGCGCATCTTGTAGTTCCTGAGCGACCGCACGGTTTCGTCGTCGAGATGCTTTTCGCCGACGAAGCCGAACAGCGTGCGCCGCGGGTCGCATCCCGAGACGACGAGCTTCGATTCGATCTCGTCGCCGTTTTCGAGCACCACGCCGCGCGCTTCGCCGTTCTTCATAAGGAGCTCGGAGACGCCGGCTTCGGTGCGGATCTCGGCGCCGAACGCCTCGGCCGCGCGCGCGATCGCCATGCTGACGCCGCCGGTCCCCCCCTTCGAGAGCCCCCAGCTTCGAAACGCGCCGTCGATCTCGCCCATATAATGATGAAGGAGAACGTAGGCGGTGCCGGGCGAGCGTACGCCGAGGAAAGTCCCGATGATGCCCGAAACGGACATGACGCCCTTCAGTGCGTCCGACTCGAACCATTCGTCGAGAAAATCCGCGGCGCTCATCGTGAGCATCTTGTATTTGAGCGCCTGCAGTTCCGGCCCGAGATCCTGGAACGAGCGCCCGAGCGCGAGCAGCTCTTTCAGGCCGCGCGGATCCATCGAGCCGGGGTCGGGGGGCGACATGTCGAGGATGGGCTTCACGAAACGGGCCATGTGAATCATGAGCTTGCCGAACTCGGGGTAGACCTCGGCGTCGCGCGGGGAGAACGTTTCGAGTTCCCGGCGCGTGCGCTCCCAGTCCGCCCAGCGTGTCAGCGAACGGCCGTCGGGGAGCGGCAGAAACGACGCTTCGAGCGGCAGGATCTCGAGCCCGTGCTTCGGGAGGTCGAGGTCGCGGATGATCTGCGGCCGAAGGAGCGAAACCACATACGAACAGACGGAGTACGTGAAGCCGGGATAGATCTCTTCGGAAGCCGCGGCGCCGCCGAGAACGTGGCGCTTCTCGAGAACGAGCACTTTGCGCCCGGCTTTCGCGAGATAGGCCGCGCACGTGAGGCCGTTGTGCCCTCCGCCGATTACGATGGCATCGTAGCGTTCGGCCATTACGCGCGTTTCCTTTCGGGATCGAAGAACGGTTTCGGGACGACCTTCGCCTTTACTTTCTTGCGTTCGAATTCGACCGTGAGCTCCATCTGGAGCGCGGTCCCTTCGCGGTCGTGCGGCGCGTTCACGGTTGCCAGCGCCAGGTACTTCTTCAGAATCGGCGACCAGACGCCGCTCGTGGCCTGCCCGACCTGCGCGCCGTCACGAAAGACGGGGCGCGGATCGCGCCAGGCGTGCGTGGGAACGGACGGCGGCAGCCCTTCTTCGTCGAACAGGCGTTCGAGGTCGGCCCACGAAATTTCGAGGCCGACGAGCGTTCGCTTCACGCCGCGCGCTTTTTCCGCCCGGATCGCGGCCTGCCCGATGAACGGCTCGCGGTCGAGCTGCACCGCCCAGTCGAGCGCGATTTCATACGGCGTGGATTTCTGATCTTCGATGAGACACGTCTTGGCGTTGAAGTAGTCGATGCCGTGCAGCATGAAGCCTGCTTCGATCCGCACGACATCGAGCGTGTCGAGCCCGCACGGCTCGATCATGTGCTCGCGCCCGGCATCGAGAACGGCGTCATAGAGCGCGAGCGCGTTTTCGTTCGGCGTCCAGATCTCGTAGCCGAGGTCGCCGGTGTATCCCGTGCGCGTGATCCCCACTTCACACTTGTCGAGGCGCCCCGTGGCCGCGCGGAAGAAACGCAGCTTCGCGAGATCGACATCGGTCGTCTTCTGCAGAATCGTGCGCGCCTCAGGCCCCTGCAGCGCGAGCACGGCGATGTCGGCGGTCGTGTCGCGGATCGTGACATCGTAAC
>JABDJQ010000284.1 GCA_013002425.1 Gemmatimonadota bacterium | reverse complement strand
CCTTTATATTGATCTCGAGGCGCGCCGGCGGAACCCGCTTCACCCGCGCCGTTTCGATCCATTCGCCGGCCGCGATCCGCTCCGCGACCGCCTCGGGGTCGATCTTGAGCAGATTGACGCCGCGGAGGCTCGTTTCGTGCAGGCTCTCCACCTCTTCCTGCGAGAGGTATACGTTCCCGATCACGGCCACCTCCTCCACAGCGAACTGACCCTCCGCCAGCGCCCATCCGCGCGCCTTCTCCCCGCCATAAGCGGTGAGCGATACGAGAATCAGGAGCCCCAGGCCGATCAGGATGCGCTTCGCCTTGCGCCGGATGCGTTCCTTCCGGGTCATTCGTCCTCCCCCAGAATCCTCACTTCGGGTTCGAGTTCGACGTCGTACCGCTTCTTGACGATTTTGCGGACCTCCGCGAGCAGCGTAAGCACATCGTTCGCCGTGGCGCCCCCGCGATTGATCAGGAAGTTGCCGTGCTGTTCCGAAATCGCCGCTCCGCCGACGGCCATCCCCTTGAGACCCGCTTTGTCTATCAGATAACCCGCCTGCTTCGCGTTGTCCGGGTTCTTGAAGATGCAGCCGGCGCTCGAAGCGCGCAGCGGCTGCGAATCGCGGCGCGACTGCGCGTAATTCCGTACGGTCTCCTCGATCTCGTCCCGCGGTTTCATCGTGAGCTGGAAAACGGCGCCCGTGATGACGCTCCCCTCGGGAAGCCGCGCGTATCGATAGCCGAACTCCATCTGATCGCGCGGGACGTTCGTCTCCCTCGCGTCACGGTCGAGCAGCGTGTACGAGACCAGAACGTCCGCGAACCACTGCCCGTAGGCGCCGACATTCGTCGCGACGCCTCCGCCGACGCAGCCGGGTACCGTCGCCAGAAATTCGAGTCCGGCGAGGGAGCCCGTGCGCGCGGTGCGCAGCAGCGACGGAAACGACTCGCCGGCACGCGCTTCGATCCGGTCGCCCGCGATCACGCGCGAACCGGCGAAATTGCGCCCCATGCGAAGTACGACCCCGCGAAACCCGCCGTCGCGCACGACGACGTCCGACCCGCCTCCGAGAACGAGCAGGGGGAGCGACTGCGCCCGCGTCATGCGCACGACACCCCGGATTTCCTCGATCGATTCCGGGAACACGATCGCGTCGGCCGGACCGCCGACCCGGAGCGTCGTGTAAGCCGCAAGAGGCTCGTCGAACGCGATGCGTCCGTGCACGATCTCGCCGAGACGGCGCTGCCACTCTTTCCGTTCCATGGTCATCAGCATCGTCACCCGTCTGCTCCGTGGTCGTCTTTCGCTCGCTCCGCGATCGCGACGAACAGTTCCTCTCCTACGTGCCAGACATCTCCCGCGCCGAGCGTCAGGAAGAGATCGCCCGCCTTCACTTCCTTCGCGAGTTCGGACACGACGGACGCGCGATCCTCGAGCCAGACCGCCTCGGGCCCGCCGGCTTCCTCGATCTTCCGCGCCAGAAGTCCCGAGTCGATGCCCTCGATCGGCTTTTCGCTCGCAGCGTAGATGTCGAGCAGGTAG
>JABDJQ010000251.1 GCA_013002425.1 Gemmatimonadota bacterium | reverse complement strand
CCACGGTCGCCCGCAATTATCTGGACTGGCTGATCGACCTTCCATGGGGCGTGGAAACGAAAGACACGCGCCGGATCGAAGACGTGCAGAAGATCCTCGACGAAGATCATTACGGTCTCGAGAAGGTCAAAGAGCGCATCATCGAGTACGTGGCCGTCATGAAGCTGTCGAAGAAACTGCGCGGCCCGATCCTCTGCTTCGTCGGCCCTCCCGGTGTCGGCAAGACGTCGCTCGGACGTTCGATCGCCCGCTCGCTCGGGCGCAAGTTCGTACGCATGTCGCTCGGCGGCGTTCGCGACGAAGCCGAGATCCGCGGCCACCGCCGCACGTACATCGGCGCGCTCCCGGGGCGCGTGATTCAGTCGCTCAAGAAAGCGGGCACATCGAACCCGGTGTTTCTGCTCGACGAGATCGACAAGATGAGCAAGGACTTTCACGGCGACCCTGCTTCCGCCCTGCTCGAGGTTCTCGATCCGGAACAGAACCACACGTTCAGCGACCATTACCTCGAAGTGGAATGCGACCTCTCGCGCGTCATGTTCCTGACAACGGCGAACACGCTTCACGGAATCCCGGCGCCTCTGCTCGACCGTATGGAAATCATCCGGCTTCCCGGCTATCTCGAGCCCGAAAAGCTGGCGATCGCCAAAGGCTTTCTGCTTCCCCATCAGCTCGAAGAGCACGGCCTGAAGAAGAGCCAGCTCCGCGTCACGGACGAAGCGATCCGCGCGATCATCAAGGGGTACACGCGCGAAGCGGGCGTCCGCAATCTCGAACGCGAAGTCGCGCGCATCTGCCGCAAGACCGCGCGCGAGCTCATGAAGAGCCGCGGCCCGAAGCGCGTTTCCGTGAACGGACGAAACGTGCACGACATGCTCGGCGTGCGCCGGTTCAGTTCGAAACGCCTCGAGAAGAAGAACTTCATCGGTGTCTCGAACGGTCTTGCGTGGACCTCGACCGGCGGAGAGATCCTGCATATCGAAGTGGCTACCGTCCCCGGCAAGGGAAGCCTGCTCCTCACGGGGACGCTCGGTGACGTGATGCGCGAATCCGCGCGCGCCGCCCTGACCTACGCCCGTTCGCGCGCCCGCGTTCTCGGACTCGACGAAGACTTCTATCAGAAGACGGACCTGCATCTCCATATTCCGGAAGGTGCGATCCCGAAAGACGGACCTTCTGCCGGTATTTCCATCGCGTCAGCCCTGATTTCGGCTCTCACGGGGGTCCCGCTCCGGCGCGATGTCGCCATGACGGGCGAGATCACGCTGCGTGGCCACGTGCTTCCGATCGGCGGTCTGAACGAGAAACTGGTAGCGGCTCAGAGCGCCGGATTCCGCGCGGTCATCCTGCCGAAGGAGAACGAGAAGGATCTCGCCGAACTGCCCGACGAAGTGAAGGCCGGCCTTCACATCGAACTGGTCGACAAGATGGACGACGTTCTTCCGCTCGCGCTCGCCGCCGGATCGAAGAAGACGTTCCCGCTGCTTTCCCGCTCGACGAGAACCTATTCGGGCGGGCCGTACGCGCACTGATCCATCGAGAGATACGAGTGAAACGAATTCCCCTGACATTCGATCGGGCGGTGCTGACGACTGCGCGCCTCCCCAAGCCTTTCCTGCCTGAAATCGCCCTGCTCGGACGGTCGAACGTCGGAAAATCGTCGCTTCTGAATCAGGTGGCGGGTCAGAAGGGCCTGGCGCGAACGAGCAACACGCCCGGCCGCACGCAGTCGCTCAACTTCTACAAGAGCGGTGAGACACTCTACCTCGTCGACCTTCCCGGATACGGGTACGCGAAAGTCCCCGAACGGGTACGGCAGGCGTGGCGCAAGCTGATCGAAAGCTATCTCGAGACCCGGGAGAGCCTGGTCGGCGGCATTCTGATTCTGGACATCCGGCGCGATCCGACCGAACTCGATCGCATCATGCACAACTGGCTCGTCACGCGGAATCTTCCGCACCTCGTCGTGGCGACCAAGATGGACAAGCTGTCGCGCTCGAAAGCGGCCCGTTCGCTGGCCGTCATTCGTAAGGAATTCAACCTCACGCCCGACGGTCTGGTCGGTTTCTCCGCGAATACCGGGGCCGGCCGGGACCGCGTCAGCGTATGGATCGAGGAGCAGAAAAGAACACAATGAAGAAGCTGTTTACACCGGGACCTACGGAGGTTCCGCCGGACGTTCTTGCCGCACTCTCCACGGAGACGATGCACCACCGCACGGACGAATTCCGCGACGTCATGCAGGAGATATCAGAAGGACTGGCCTACGCGTTTCGCACGAAGACCGAGCCCGTTGCGTTCACGTCGTCCGGCAGCGGCGCGATGGAGGCCGTCGTGGCCGGTCTCTTTTCTCCCGGCGAGAGAGTGCTCGCGGTCGTCGGCGGGAAGTTCGGGGAACGGTGGCGCGACATTTCCCGCGCCTACGGGCTCGACGTGACCGAGTACGCCGTGAAATGGGGCACGGCTCCCGATCCGGGCGAACTGCACTCCTTCGCGAAGGAGAACGGTCCCTTTGCCGCGCTCTTTCTGACGCACAGCGAAACTTCCACGGGAACACTCCAGGACGTCGAGGCGATCGCGGGCCGGTTCGAGGGGAGCGGCACGCTGCTGATCGTCGATGCCGTGACCGCGCTCGGCGTGCACGAGCTCCTGCCGGACGACTGGGGCCTCGACGCCGTCGTGGCGGGAAGCCAGAAGGCGTTCATGTGCCCGCCCGGCCTCGGCTTCGCCTGGCTCTCCGAGAGGGCCTGGGAGCGGACCGCGACTTCTACCTTGCCAAAGTATTATTTCTCGCTTACAAAAGCGAAGGAGTCCCTCTCGAAGTATCTGACTCCGTATACACCGGCCGTCCCCCTCTTTCTGGGGCTTCGCCAGTCTCTGGCGCGCATCCGGAGCGAAGGGATGGACGCCGTCTGGAAGCGCCACGACGCGCTCGCACGCGGTGCGCGGGCCGGGGTCCGGGCACTCGGACTCTCGCTCTTCAGCGAATCGCCCGCAAACGGCGTGACGGCCGTTGTCGCGCCCCCGGAGATCGGCGGCGACGCGATCCGGGCGGAATTGCTC
>JABDJQ010000215.1 GCA_013002425.1 Gemmatimonadota bacterium | reverse complement strand
CCGTTGCGGGATTCTCGCTTCTCTTTCGACAGGACCTCGGCCTGTTCGCGCTGGCAGTCTGGGTCGTGATGACCGCGCTCTCGTTCCGGACGCGCATCACGGCAGGCGATCTGCTCCGTTTCGTTTTCTGGTTCGCGCTTCCCGTCCTTCCGGTCGCGCTCTATTTCGCGTTCCAGGGCGCGCTGCCCGATGCGGCGCACAAGATCTTCCTCGCCGGCATGCGCGACAATCGGACGAACGCGCTTCCGTTTCCGCCCCTGCTGATCGCGCCTCGCTGGGACGCCGCGGGCATGACGCTCGCCGCGCTCCGTATCTTCTATTACATTCCGATCGCGGCGGTGGTTCTGGCCGCGGGGCGCGGACTGCTGGCGCTCGTACGAAACGATCCCGCGATCGTACCCGTGCTTCCCGTGATCGGTTTCGCGATCCTCGCGTTCAATCAGACGCTCTGGCGGAGCGATTTCGCCCATCTCATCCAGTCGATGCCGCCCGCGCTGCTGCTCCTCCTCTGGCATGGCGAAACGACGTGGCGTGAGAGCAGGATTGCCCGACACGCGCTCTGGCTCGTTCCTCTCGCGCTCTTCGCCCTCTTCTTCGAGTACGCCAGGATCTACCGGGCCCCCTACGGGCCCGCGCGCATCGCGGCCGAGGGCATTCAGCCGATTCCGCCGTATTACGCGGGGCACGTGGCCGAAGCGTTCCGGCCGGGCGAGCCGCTTCGCCTCGCGAAGGCCCGCGTGCGGGTCGGGGAGAACGAGTCGCGCTTCCTCTACGCCGTGGAGCGCGTTCTCGACGAGCATTCGGCCCCCGGCGACTACATTCTGACAGTCCCCGGGTATCAGCTATTCTATTTCCTGTTCGAACGGGAGAATCCGACGCGGTACATTCATCTCAGAAGGGCGCTCGACTCACCGGAAGAAGAGGATCGGTACATCGCGGATATACTGCGGCATCCGACGCGCGTCGTTCTGCTGCGCGATGTCGCGATCGACGGCCGGGACGAACGAAGGTTCTCCCGCTTTGCGGAACGGCCCTACAAGGCGATCCGAAACGCGTTTCTCGAATCGAGCCGGATCGGTGATCTCATCGTATACGTGCGGAACGAGGACTGACGATGCGGGCGAACGTAATCCGTCTCATTATAACGGGACTTCTCGTGTGGGTGATTCTCTCGCGCGTGAACGGCGAAGAGTTCATGTCGCTCCTGAAGGACGTCGACCTGCGACTCGTCGGGCTCGGATACCTGCTGAACCTCGTAATGGTGGCGCTGAACAGCGTGCGGTGGAGCGAACTCGTGAAACCGCTCGGCGTACGCGTTTCGTTCATGAGACTCACCGGCTATTACTTCGTCTGCATGTTCTTCAACAACTTCATGCCGACTTCGATCGGCGGCGACGTGATGCGCGTCTTCGATCTGTCGAAGCATACGGGCAAGAAATCGTCCGCGATGGCGAGCATCATGGTCGAACGCCTTCTCGGCCTTTACGCGCTCTTCCCGATCAGCATCGTCGCGTTTCTGCTGCTCGGGTCGTCGCTGCCGGACCGCAATCTCTTTCTGCTCGCGGAAGCCGGCATGCTCGCGCTGTTCGTCATGGGCACGGTGATGATCCGCCGCCGCACGCTCCGGCTGCTCGTTCCGCTGCTCGGCCCCGCGCGCGCATGGCTCGAAAAGTCGGGCATCCCGGACCGCATGCGCCGCCTGTACGACTTTCTCGATTACTACAAGGAAGACCGGGGCGCCGTGTTTCGCGCAGCCGTGCTTTCCGTGCTGTCGCGGATCGGGTGGATCTTCGGATGCTACATGTTCTCGCTCGCAATCGGTCTCGACCTGAACCCGCTCGTGTTCTTCCTGATGATGCCGGTCGTGGAGGTCGGTCGCATGCTGCCGATTTCGCTCGCGGGGATCGGCATTCGCGAAGGGTTGCTCGTTTTCATTCTCGCCCGCTTCGGTGTCGAGGCGACGCCCGCGATCTTCCTGTCGCTTATCATCTACGGCGTGTTTCTGCTGAACGGCCTCCTCGGGGGCATCGTTTACGGTGTGCGCGGATTCCTCTCACCGGCGCGCGGCCATGAAGCGCCGTAAGCGCGTCAAGCCCCGCACCGTATACTGGGCGCTCTTCGCGCTCGCGCTGGCTCTGCGCCTCTTCTATCTGATCGAAGCGCGCGACAATCCTTTCTTCCAGGGGCTCGGGCTCGATTCCCGTTACTACGACAAGCGGGCGGTCGAGATCCTGGACGAGGGACTGATCGGCAGCGACGCGTACTTTATGGGACCTCTCTACCCGCACATGCTCGCGCTGGTCTACGCCGTGGCGGGGCGCGAGCTTCTCGTCATACGTGTTCTGCAGGCGATCCTTTCCGCGCTCGTCCCGGTCCTGCTGTTTCGCATGGGGCGGCGGCTCTTCGATCCCACGATCGCGCTCGTGGCGGGAATCGGGGCCGCGCTCTACGGACCGTTCATCTTCTATACGGGATCGATTCTCTATACGACCGTCGCGATCACGCTCATCCTCTGGATACTCGACCGTCTCACGACCGACGTTCCCCGCGTCAAACAGTTCAGGTTTCATCTGTTGACAGGTATTCTGTTCGGACTGGCCGCGGTGGGGAAGGGAAACATCGCGCTCTTCGCGCCGGTGGCCGGGCTCGCGCTGATGGCGCGCGAGTCGGGTTCGCTCCTGCAGCGCGTGCGTCCCGCGCTCGCGCTCGCGCTCGGCCTGGCAACCGTGATCGGCCTCGTGACCGTGCGGAACTACGCCTCGAGCGGCGATCTCGTGTTCCTGACATCGAACGGCGGGCTCAACTTCTACATCGGGAACGGTCCCGAATCGTCCGGCGCCTACGAGAAGCCGTACGGGCTCGACGTCGATCATGACCCCGCCGGGCGGCGCATGCTCGAAGAGGAACTCGGCCGCAGCCTGACACCGACCGAGGTCTCGAAAGTCTGGTCCGGGCGCGCGCTCGCGTTCATTCGCGCCGAGCCGGGACGCGCGCTCGATCTGCTCGCGCGCAAGACGACGTTCTTCTTCTCGACGTTCGAGATTCCGCAGATCGAGAGCTATCACTTCCAGAAGCGGTACAGCCACCTGATTCGTGCGCTCTTCGTGCCGTTCGGCGTGCTGGCGCCGCTCGCGGTGCTCGGCGTGTTTCTGCTCGGCTCGAAGCGGGCGGCGATGCTCGTACTGTTTCTGATCGTGTATACGGGTTCGATCGTGCTCTTCTTCGTCCTGACGCGGTATCGGCTCCCCGTGGTGCCGGTCGTCATTCTTTTCGCGTCGGGCGCGCTCGTTACGGTCGTGCGTCGCGTGAAGCGGGGAAACTATCGTTCGCTCCTGCCGGGCGCCGCGGCCGCACTCGCTTTCGCGATATTCTGCAACGTCAACTGGTACGGCATTTCCGCGGCAACGGGGGACGCGCAGTCGCACTACCGGCTCGGGATCATCGCGTCGCGTGAAGGGCGGACGGAAGACGCGATCCGCGAATACCGGAAGTCGATCGACCTCGATCCGAACTACGCGAAGGCGCGGCTGAACCTCGGAGAGATCTACGCGGTGCGCGGCGATACGGAGAGAGCCGCGGCCGAGTTCCGCGCCGGCATCGCGCTCGACCCCGGATACGCGAAGCCGCGCCTGAACCTCGGTCTGCTGCTTTATCGGACAGGTTCTGTCGCGGAAGGCGAAGCCGAACTGCTCCGCGCGGTCGAACTCGATCCCGGTTACGCGAAAGCGTGGGCGCATCTGGCCGTGGTCGCGCTGCTCGAAGGGCGCGAGGACGGCGTGCGGCGCGCGGAGCGGGCGCTGTCGCTCCTGTCGCCCGACGATCCGTTCACGCCTTTCGTTTCCGAACTGCGCGGTCGGCTCACGGAAATCGAGCTTCTCGCGAAGTGGCGCGCGCGGAAAGGGGAGAGCGGATGGAGTCTCGGCGCCGGAACACGCGCCGCGCTCGTTGCCGATCTCTTTCAGGATGTCGAGAACATCGAGGGACTCTACCGGGAGGCCGCGCGCGACGACGATCCGGCGGCGCTCTACTATTTCGGCGCCTACCTGTACCGAAAGGGAGGATTCGAAGAAGCTTCCGCGGTTTTCGCCCGCGCGGCAACGATTGCGCCGGACATGCCGTACCTGCACTTTGCGATCGGGATTCTCGAAGTGCGTCGCAATGCGCCCGAGGCGGCCCTTCGGGAGTTCCGAAGAGAGAGCGAAACGAACCCGGCGTTTCTCCCGGCCTGGAAAAACGCGGCCTTCGTGGCCGCGCAGATCGGTCGGGCGGAGGAAGCGCAGCAGTGGGCGCGCGCTTACCTCGAGCGCGGCGGCACGATGGATTCTTCGATCCGATCGCTCATCGAGTAGCCCCGGGCGCCGCGCGCGGCACGCGGTAGAGTTCGATCCCCTTCCACGACCCCGCCGGTTCGAGAGCGGCGACATACCCGTTCAGAACGCCCATCGTTTCCCGCTCGTACTGTCGACCGAACACGCGTTCGAGCGGCCGGTTCACGGCAACCCATCGCACGCCGCGCTCCGCCATCCGCGTACCGAACGCCTGCGGCGAGCCGGCAAGCTCCGCAATCCGCGCGATCTGCGACGCTTCGAAGAAACTGTCTGCTATGTAAGGCCGGTCGAAGCCGTAGAGACGGTTCTCCCAGAGAAAGAGCACGGTTTCGCCCGCCGGTACTTGAAGTTTGATGTTATTGAGGGCCTCGTACGACTGCACGTGGCGCGTGCGGTACGATTCGCCGCTCTCCGCGCCGGTCACGAAGGGGATTGTGTCGCGGGCAAGATCCATCGCGGGGCGCAGAAGCCCCGCGCCCGCCGAGATCACGAGCAGCGCGACGATTCCGTAGCGCAGCTTCGTGCCGCGCTCCGGGAGCCAGTCCCAGCCGCATCCCGCCGCGAGAAAGAAGAGCACGGGCAGGAAGAAGCGCGCCTGCTGCGGACCGAGCGACCATAGCCAGATTCCGGCGACGCCTGCGCCGATCACCCCGCGCGTGCGCCACCCGCCGCGAACACCTGGTCCGCCGAGCCATGCGGCCGGAACGAGGGCGAGAAGAAGCAGGGGATGCAATGTGCCGTCGAACCTCGGATAGCCGCGATCCCCTTCGAAAAAGAGGCGGAATGGAAGCAGCAGAAAATCGAGCGGCGCCCGCCCCATTCCCATCGACAGTTGCCAGCTCTGCAGTCGCTCGGCAAGGGCCGCGTCCCAGACAGGACTGTCCCCGGGAACGAGAGGGAAGAGCGGATGGCCGCTCGTGAGCGCGTTCCGCACGGCCCACGGAACGACGGGCAGAGCCGCCACCAGCAGAAAACGCGCGACCGAACCGAGGGGAGCGAAGGGGGCGCGAGGATTCGCGGGGGCGCGAGGATTCGCGCGCACCCAGAAGAGAGCGACGAGTACGGGCATCAGGAAAACGTTGCCGAGTTTGATCGCGAGAAATGCGCCCGCGAAGATTCCCGCCGGCAGAAGTGCGGGTCGTGCGGCCCCCCGCTCGTCTCCGCTCCCCGGCGCCTCGGACCGGGCTCCCAGAATCTGCTCGGCAGCCAGGAGAAAGAGCAGTGCGCTGAAGAGGTCGACGTTTCCGAAAGTCCGCGGATCGAGCAGGATCGGGTGCGCGCAGACGAGAAGAAAAGCCAGCGGGGCGAAGCCGCCGGCCTTCTCGGGAGCTGCGATCCGCCCGAGACGGGCGGCCGTGGCGGCGATGCCCGCGAGGGCCGCGACGCGGAGCAGAAGAGCCGCACCCTCGCCGCCGAAAATCCACGCCGATGCATACGCCAGGGCTCCGAGGTGCGGCATGTGGCCGTAAATGCTCTCCGGCGGGAGCAGGTGAGTCCCTGTTTCGGCGATGTGCCGCGCGAATACGAAGTGGTACACCATCGCGTCGTTTGCCGTGGCCGGCGCCAGGGAACGGAGCAGAACGAGCAGGAAGACCGCGGCCACCGGAACGGCGAGCATCAGCGCGTCGGGAGCGGCCCGCAGGCGCACTCGAAACAGGGATGGCGCGGGACGCTGCAGCACGAGCGGAGTCAGCGCGAGCGGGGCCAGCACGTACCAGCGCAGGAGGCCGAATGCGGCGAGGAGCCAGCACGCGTGCGCGATCACGACCATGCCCGCCGCAAGCCACGCCGTGAGCGAGGCGTGGGCGCGCGCGTCCCTCGTTCGGAAGAGCGCGCCCCCCGCTGCGCCCGCAAGCGCGAGCACGAGCGCGAGCCCCGGCAGGCCGCGTGCGAGGCCGCCAGGGTCCGGGCCGGTTCCGTCGGCTGCCGGAAAGGAGAACGGCGGACGCGCCGGATGAAATTTCACGAAAAGCGCCGTAGCCGCGATCACGAGCGCCGCCCAGATCACCCAGTAGCGCACTCCCGCGCGCGCCTCGCCCCGTGATGGGAATCCCCTTGACACTCCGGAAACCTTTCAGTATAGTCCCAATGCTTTAACTTCAAGTATTGTAACGCGTACGGGCGATTCCCCCTACCGTTTCCCTTTGCTCAAGGAGTTCGATTCGTTGCGAACCAGTGCGTGGTCTCTCCGCGGCCTGATCCACCAGGCATTTCCCTTCGTCATGACGGCGGTCTTCTTCTCGTTCATCCTCGGGTGTGGCGACGACAATAAAGCGAGTGACGTCACTTTCACCTGTGAAAACTGTGATTTCTGGGACCAGGTGCTGACGGACCATTCCGCACACCCGTCGTATTACCCGTTCCAGCCCGCTGACGGCGAGGGTCGCATTTTCGCATTCAGCAGCGATCGCGGCAACTCCACGAACACCGAGAACATCTGGATCGTGTCCGAAGACGGCGAAGGCAACCAGGAGTTCTTTCAAATGACCGAAAGCGACCGGGACGAACTCGACCCGGCGTGGTCGCCCTCGGGTGACCGGATCGCGTTCATGCGCGCGCTTCCCGACCGCTACGATATCTTTGTGATCGACGCCACGAACTGGTCCGATCCCGGCGATGAAGTCCGCGTGACGAGCGAGTCCCCGATTCCGGGCGACAGCCAGATGATCGGCTTCGATCCGCGGGGCCCGGTATGGCTCAGCGAGGACGAGATCCTCTTTTCGAACAGTATCAATATCTACGTGGTCAAACTCGACGATGCGAACGAACCGATCGCACTCGAGAAGGTCATCAACGATCCGTCCGATTTCGTGCTTTCGGGCACGGCGGACTTCATCGAGTCGCAGCCGACGGGCATCCGGAGAAACGGCGCGACCGACGTCTACTTCATTTCGGATTCGCGCGTGGCTCTCGGGGCGATCACGGTGTCCGCGTTCGACGCGCTCACGGCTGAACCGGTCGAGGCCGAGATCTTCCTCGAAGGGCGCTCCACGGAGACCAACACTCCGAACGTCATCGGGGGACGGCCTCTGGGACCGTACGTCGTCGGCGCGGTCGTTTCCGATCTCGACGCGGTCGAGACCTACTGCGACACGCTTCTGACGACCGTGATCAACGTTTTCGAGAACGACACGGCTGACGTGAGTTTCGACTTCGAGAACGACCGGGGCGTGTTCCGCGTCATCCCGTTTCCGGTCATTGCGGACCTCGCGGTGGACGGAATCAGTCTGTCGCAGAGCTTTGCCGAAACCACGTTCGTCGACTGTATCTTCCCGAACGCCGACCACCTGATCACGATGGAAGCGTCGCAGCTCCGGGACCTCTGCAAGCGCCTTGCGGTCGACAGCGTGATCGCCACTGTGGGCATCCGCGAAACGACCACCGTCTTCCTGGACGCCACGCAGTTCGATCTCGAGATCAGCGACTGCTGCGACACGATCCCGGACTTCGCGATCATCTGCTGCGATGTTTCGGCCGAATGCTTCGACTGCCCCCGGATCCGCACGAATTGTGACACGACGTTTATCGGCGGCGGCAAATGGGCGGATGCGGCTCCCGAGGAACTGCCCGAACCGGAGTGGAACACGGGCGAACGCGGCAAGGTCGCGATGGAGCCCTCTCTCTGGTACTACGACAGCGTGGAGGGTTCCTATTCCGCGCTAACCGACGGCAGTTTCCTGGCCTCTCATCCCGCGATCTCGAACGACGGCACGAAACTGGCCGTCGTGGCCGACTTCACGTCTCTGTTCGTACTCGACCTCCTGACCGAGACCGCCTACCGGATTCCGCTTCCGGGCGAGATCGGGGTGAACGAGTGCGTGCGCGAGATTATCTCGCCCAAATGGTCGCCCGACGACTCGAAAATTGCAGTCTCGCTGACACCCTGCACCGACCGGCCGTCATCCGACGGGAACGCCCCGGAATATCAGGTCTGGGAAGTCGACTACGAGGACGCGAGAGAAGAAGTCGGTACGCCGTAAAACCCTGTAGAATCAGCCTCTCCCGTTGACATTCGTCAAAATTCTTTGGTATACTACGTTACGGTGTCAATGGATCTGCACGCCTCCACGGTGGAGATTTGCAGAGGAAACCGCCGGTCTAGTTTGCTAAGTCATTGCAACTTGTAAACTTGTACTTGGGTTGCCTTAATCTGGCATCTCCAGGATGGGGGGGTGATACAAGCCGTAAAGATGTAAGTGTCTTCTACGGCTGTCGTTGAGGCCTGCCGTAGGAAGGACGGGCCTCAAGGCTCTATCCTGATTTCACGAGCCCCTCGGGGGCTTAAACAGCTCGCGATCAAGCCGAATCCTGATGCGTCAGGACGCATCGCGGGTCCCGATTTTCTCCGTGTTCCTTACACGCTTGCTTATGGAGGGCAGAAATATGAGGAACAGAACCCTTAGTTACTTCGCGGCCGGGCTTGGTGCCGTGTGTCTCTTCGCCGTATCGGCTACGGCAGAGATCACGACGACGCCGAAAGAGCCCACCAGCCAGCGGGTAATCAACGGTGAGATCCACACCGAAGACGGTGGGATTACTTACACGAAGGTTGCCGCGCCGGGTGATACCGCGTGGATCCGCGTCTGGGATGGCGCGGAATGTGATCCGACAGGCGTCGTTTCCGACGGCGGGCAAGGTATCCTTGCTCCCGGTTACGCCACCTGGTGCTGGGAAGGTGGCGATCTGGGCGGCGGTCTTTTTGACACGTGCGCCACGACCACCGTCTACGGCGGCGGCCTCCCCGGCTGCTTCGATCACTACGATGTTTACTCCGCGCTTACCAACAAATGGCACCTCGACACGTTTGATTCGTTCGATCCGATCGGCGATCCGAACGGTGTCTCGCCGTGGTGTGGTGAGTTCGGCGATCCGCTGATCTGGCAGAACGCTTACGGTTATGGCCCTGCCTATAACTACAGCCTCATCCTGAACCTCGGATCGACTACTTCCGGTGGTCTCGTGACCGGTTTTGACGCGAGCGGCGGCTTTGACGTTGCCGGCGTGCACATGTACGACGTCGAAGTCAACTACGACTACTGCTATCTGGAGTATGCCGTTTCGAACGACTCGGTCAACGCCACGTGGTTCGAACTCGATCGTTACAACGGCACGTCGAATGTCGACGGTGGTTGCACCGGTACGGGCGGGCCGAATCCGACGTACGGCTGCGCCCAGTTCGAAGGATTCCTGGCGAACGGTCCCGCGGTGAACAACGCCGCGACGAACCTGTACGTCCGCTGGCGCTTCGCCTCGGACAACGCCTGGGACGATGAAGATGCTTCGGGTGGTGTCCACACGGACGGCGCCTGGCGTGTCGACAATGTTTCGGCCGACGGCCTCGCGGGTGGCGTCGATTACGCCACGCAGGGCTTCGGCTCGACGCACCAAGGTCCGCTGCCCGCGCAGTGGAGCACCCCGAACTTCCCGGGCGCACAGCTCGGTGGTTTCTGGAGTGGCGGCGTCTGGGTGAACGGTACTCCGGTCTCGGTTGACTGGTGGCACCTCGAACTCGATCCGTCGTACTCGAACAAGGGCAACACGTGTACCTACACGAACAACTGGATCTGGACCGCGGATGATGCCGCGTTCGGCCAGAACCAGGAAGATGCCTACCACTATCGTCTTACCTCGCCGGTCTTCGACACTTCGGTTAACAACCCGTACTGGGATCCGAACAACGACGGCCCGGGCGCTGACAACAAGTGGACCGGTATCGTGCTCGAATTCGATTCGTATCTCTGCATCAAGGACATCGTCGGCGACGTTACGGATCAGCAGGTCCGCGTATACGACGGATCCGCGAATGTCTGGGGTCAGTGGGGCGGCGACAACTACGTGAACGTAGGCGGTTGCCAGTTCTGGAACGTCGATGCACGGACCGACTGGTCCTCGCAGCTGACGGCGACCTCCGATTCGATCCAGTTCTCGTGGGAATTCCTCGATCGCTGTGATTACAACTCCGCCGGTGAGCTTCCCTGCATGGGTCAGCATCGCAAAGCTACGTTCCTTGTTGATAACGTCAGCTTCGGTGTGTTCCAGTCGCGTGCGACGCAGTGGAGCCTCGGTGGCGCGAACCAGTTCCAGGACACCTTCGCCCGTGACACGGATATGCATTCGTCGGGTAAGGAAAACTGGGAACTCTTCGCTGCTGATGTCTGGGAAGACGAAGATTCCCTGCAGATCGAAGTCCGTGACTTCGACGGTCTCAAAGGTGGCCAGGTCAAGGTTCACTGGAGAATTTCGACCGACTGCGGTCAGAACTTCGATCTCGACAACGGTCGCCCGGCCGGCGGTACGCAGGCTCCGGCAGCCGTTTACAATCAGAAGGCTCTGAACTTCTCGCTCGCGGATGATCCGATCGGCTGCCCCGGCACGCCGTGCGAATTCAACGGATCGTACCGCTCGCGTATTCGTATCTCGGAAAACACCGGCTACCTCGGTGGCGGTGCGACGGAATGGCCCGAAGGAACTCTCATCGAGTACTTCTTCACGGCCGAAGACAGTGTCGGGAACCTCGATACGTTCCCGAACCGTCAGTCCCTCGCCAGAACGAGCGCGGATCTGATCAACACGACGATCGGTCACGATCGTCGCCTCGAATGGCCGTTCCAGGTTCGCGTACTTCCGTGCCCGACCTCGAAGGTTGCTCTCGGTGCCGGTCAGAACCAGCGAGTCCTTCTCGTTTCGCGTCCGCAGGGACGGACCTACGATGTGGAAACCGACCCGACCCAGTCGCAGGCTGGTACGGCTGCGTTCCCGCAGTTCCGTCAGATGTGGCGTGAGTCTCTCGATCGCCTTGGCGTTGTCTACGACGAGTACCGGATCTACAGCTCCGGCGTCTCCCGTGGCGGCGGCACGCCGATCTACAACGAACCCTTCGACCATGATGGCTACGGTGGTGCGATTGCTCGCAACAACGGCGCGATCACCGGTCGTCGCTACGACTCGGTCGTATGGTTCACGGGTCGTTTCAACGACAACCTGACCATGGCTGACTCCACTCAGCTCGAAGTCGCGACGTATCTTGATAAGAACGCCACGAACTTCGCCGGTGGTGCGAACCTCTTCCTCGCTGGTAACGACATTTGCGAAGCAAACGAACTGTCGGATCCGGCGTGGGTGGACGCAAACAGCGTGCAGACCACGAACTCGGCCGAGTTCTGGACGAACCTCGCTGGCCTCCAGGCTGAAACGGGTGGTTGCCCGGATGACGGCGGTCTCTCCGCTTCTCCCGGCGGCAACGTGATCGGTCTCGTTGGACAGCCCGGCACGATCATGTCGGACCTGACCGCTCTCGTCGGATACTGGGATTGCCCGCTTCTGGACAACCCGGATGAAATCACGGCGAACGGCGCGCAGGCCATCATGAACTTCCAGAGCACAGCTGGACCCACGATGTTCCGCAACGTGATTCCGCATGCCGGTCCCGGCGCGGATTCCAAGGTCATCGTTTCGTCCACGCCGATCGACCTGTACACCAGTGGCCAGATGCGTGACTGCGTGATGCAGGCCGTGCTGACGGACTTCGGTGTCGGTATTCCGAACCCGAATACCGACTGCGTGATCGACGTTGGCGTCGATACGGGTGTTCCGCAGCGTGTCACGCTGCATCAGAACACGCCGAACCCGTTCAACCCGCTTACGAAGATTCGCTTCAGCATTCCGACGCAGCAGAAGGTCGACCTCAAGATCTTCGACATCGCCGGTCGCGAAGTGAAGACGCTCGTCAGCGGCGCTCTTCCTGAAGGCGATCACTCGTTCGAGTGGCGCGGCCAGGACAACGCTGGTAACGGCGTTGGATCGGGTGTCTACTTCTATACCCTCAATACTGACGGTCAGAAGCAGACGAAGAAGATGGTGCTCATCCGCTAAGCTTCGCTTGGCAGATTGCAGATAGCATCGCCGCCGGGACCATCGGGTCCCGGCGGCTTTTTCGTGTCTGCGTCGGAGGGTGCGCGGCGGGAGTGGTCGGGTCTTGTATGGGGGCGCGGGTCCTGTCGCGTCGCGGCACCCCTGCCTCGGCAGGCTCGGCAGGGGTCCCCGCCGGACGCGCCACCCGCGCAACCTGCACAGAGCGGCCATTCCCGCCGCGACATCGACGCAGACACGAAGAAAACCGCTTGTCTCTTGCGAGGGGAAGAAGAGGGGAGAGGAAGAGGAGCGGAGGCGCTTCTTGGT
>JABDJQ010000206.1 GCA_013002425.1 Gemmatimonadota bacterium | reverse complement strand
GTTACGGATCTTCTGGCGGGGCCGGGCGAATTCCCGGGCGAAGTGCTCCTGACCTGGACGGCCACCGGCGACGACGGTCTTGTCGGCACGGCGAGCGAGTACGAGATCAAGATCTCGAGCGGCGCGATCAACTCCGGCAACTTCGCGGCCGCGACCGATCTCGAAGCGTACATCAACGAACCGCTTCCGCAGATCTCCGCCACGCTCGAATCGCTTTACGTGTTCGGGCTCGATCCGGCGCAGACGTTCTTCTTCGCGCTCCGCGCGATCGACGACGCTTCGAATCAGAGCGGCGTTTCGAACAGTCCGTCGACGATGCCCGCCGCGGGTACGCTGCTCGATCCCGACCTCGGCTACAACGTGTACTACGGCAATCTGCATTCGCATACGTCGTATTCCGACGGCGACCAGACCCCGGCCGATGCATACAACTACGCGCGCAACACCGCGCCGACCCCGCTCGACTTCATGGCGGTAACGGATCACAACCACGCGGGCGCGGGCATGAACCTGCCCGACTATCATCTCGGCCTTGCGCAGGCGGCCGCGGCCAATTCGGACGGCAACTTCGTCGCGATCTACGGCCAGGAGTGGGGGCTCAGCACGAACGGGCACGCGAATATCTTCGAGTCACCCGTTCTGTACGGCTGGGAGGGCGGCAACTACGACGTGTTCGTGGCCGAAGGCGACTACGCTTCGCTCTACGCGGCGGTGAAGGCGAATCCGCCTGCCTCGTATCCGCCGATCGTGATGTGGTGCCATCCGCAGTCATCGGACTTCAGCAATCTCGCCGTGACGGGAGACTCGCCGGACGTCGTCCATCTCATTACACTCGTGAACGGCCCGGCGTTTTCCGTGGCGACGGACGAATCGGACATCGGCAACACCGGTTTCGACGACACCTATCAGGACGCGTTGCGCAAAGGGCATCGCGTGTCGCCGACGGCGGACCAGGACAATCACAATTCGAACTGGGGCGCGTCGACCGAGAGCCGTACGGCCGTTCTCGCGGATACGCTGACCAAGAGCGGCATTCTCGGCGCGCTCTCGAACGGCCGGAACTACGCGACGCAGGATCATAACGTGGTGGTGCATATGTCCGTGAACGGGCATGCGATGGGCGAAGCGTTCACGCAGCCGGACGGCGCGACAATCGTGATTGAAGTGATCGATCCCGACGGGGCCGACTCGACTGCCATGATCGAACTTTACCGCGGCAAGACAGATTCGGTCACGGCTACGCGGGTCGCGTTCAACGAGGGAAGCTCGTCGTTCGCCTGGCGCGAAACCGAGACGTTCGCGGCCGGAACGGAGATGCACTACTACGCGCGGATCCGGCAGGGAGACGCGCAGCAGATCTGGACCGCGCCGGCGTACGTGACCTACGACGTTTCTACCGAGGTCGCGCAGGCCGCCGATGTCGTGCCGCCGTTTTCGCGCATTCGCTTCGAGAGCGTGCGACCGAATCCGACGCGCGGACGTACTTTCGTTTCGTTCGCGCTTCCTGCCCGTGACGATGACGTTTCGGTTCGCGTGTACGACGTGGCGGGGCGCGCGGTGCGCACGCTGCTGCACGACTCGCTCGAGGCAGGAACGCGCACGATCGAGTGGGACGGGCGCACGGAACGCGGCGAAGAGGCCACGGCGGGCGTTTACTTTCTGCATCTCGAAACGGGCAGGCACGGGAACGCCACGACGAAGATGACGGTGCTCCGGTAAGGAGCGGTGCGCGGCCTGCGAGGAGTGCGGGGAGATCGGAAAGGCGACGATTGAGCAAGGGACGGTATTCACGCATCCTCGTACTCACGGCATCGATGTGTTCCGCTCTGTTCGCGCTCGTTTCGCTCCCCCGGGATGCGGCGGCGCTCGAGGTGACCGGCACGACGCCGGCGCTTCATTCGATGGCGGCGCGGGAAAGTGCAGTCACGATCGATTTTGACGAGGCGATCGACCCGGCGACCGTAACCGCGGGTTCGTTTCGCGTGTTCGGCAGCGGCACGGGGCCGGCCGCCGGCTCGATCACGTACGAGAACGGGGGCGCGCGGCTCGTGCTTACGCCCGATGAACCGTTCGTAACCGGTGAACTCGTTCACGTCAACCTCTCGCACTCCATCGCCACGGCTTCGAACGACTCTCTTCGCGCGGCGGGCTTCGCGTTTTCGTTTCTCATTGCCGCCGATCCGGCGACGAACGCCTTCACGATTCTCGACACGATGTCGAACCGCACGATTCCGACCGCACCTACGCAGATTTACGGCGCGAACGCGTGCGATCTGAACGACGACGGCTGGCTCGATCTGGCCACGGTGAACGAGTCGAGCGCGGACGTCCGCGTTTCGCTCAGCACGGCGGACGGAACGGGGACGTTCGGCGCGTTCCTGGCGCCGGTGCCGATCGGTCCCAATGCGAGCCCCAACACGGCGGGCGATTTCGACGGCGACGGCGCGATCGACCTGGCGGTGAGTTCGAGCGCCGACACGCTGTACCTGCTGTTCGGCGCCGGCGACGGCACGTTTCATACGACCGTTCCCTACTACGCCGGCGATCTGCCGAAGGGAGTCGTTTCGCTCGACGCGGACGGAGACGGGGATCCCGATCTCGCGGTCTCGAGCAGGAACGAAACGGAGGTCGGCCTCTTCACGAATGATGGTGCCGGCGTGTTCTCCGGGCCGGTTTCGTTCAACGTGCCGGGCGTGGCGGGCGAGTACGGGCTGGCGGCCGGGGACGTGAACAACGACGGGATCACGGATCTCGTGGCGACGGGTCTCAACTCTTCTACGATGCGGGCCATGCTGGGGAACGGCGACGGTACGTTCTCGCCCGCGGACACGGGCGCCGTGCCGACCGGAGGGCCGTCGTGGGTCGTCGTTCTCGGCGACGTGAACGGCGACGGAAATCTGGATGCGGCGACCGCGGACGTAACCGGGAACGGCGCGACGATATTGCTTGGCGCCGGCGACGGCAGCTTCGTTCCCGACGCCGCATACGATGCCGGAGGGCTCGTTGTCTCCGCCGATCTTGGCGACCTGGACGGAGACGCCGATCTCGACCTCGTGATTTCGTCGTACGGAGCGGGGATCTGGCGGGTGTACGAGAACGACGGATCCGGGAGCTTTACGTTTCAACAGGATTTCACGGCTACGAGCAATCCCTCGTGCGCGATTCTGTTCGATTTTGATCGTGACGGCGATATGGACATGGTGCTGACCGACGAGATCGCGGACGAACTGCTGCTTGCGGCGAACCAGACGCAGGTGAGTGTCGCGGGGCCGCGTCCGACGGAGGGGAACGAAGCAGCGCCCGTTTCCGGTTCGATCGTCTTCGCGTCGCCGAACCCGTTCCGATCGCATACGGAAATTCGCTTCTTCGCGGGCGCGGCCGGCGTGGTGCCCTTCGATTTGTTCGATGTTGCGGGGCGCCGCGTGAGAACGATTGCAGGCGCCGGACGGGTACGGTGGGACGGAAACGATGAACGGGGGCTTCCGGTCGCGCCCGGCGTCTACTTCGGAAGGGCGCGGGGGACCGCCGGAGACGCAGGGCCCGCAATCCGTATCACCCGCCTTCGATAAAAGCCCGGGCTCACGAGAAAGCTCTGCGCCGGCCGGCCGTTTCGTTCGGGGAACCGATCAGCGCGCGAGCAGATCGGCGAAATCGAGCAGTTTCAGGTTCGGCTCCTTCGTGACCGCTACGACCTCGCTCAGCGGCGTCGATGTCACTTCGTTCCGAATGAGGCCGACCAGAACGCCCGTTTCTCCGCGCACGATCCGGTCGACGGCTCCTACGCCGAACCGCGTGCCGAGTATGCGGTCGAAAGCGCCGGGCGTGCCGCCCCGCTGCACGTGGCCGATCGTCGTGGCGCGCATCTGAAACCCGAGACGCTCTTCGTGCATTTCGATGTAGCGCATGAGATCCCAGGCGCTGTGCTTCGCGCCCTCCGCGACGATCACGATCGCGTTCCGGTTGCCGCGCTCGTACGCCGCGGCCACACCGTCCGCCACTTCCTGCGGCGTCGTCACGACTTCGGGAATACAGACGACTTCCGCGCCCCCCGCGATGCCCGTCATGAGGGCGAGATAACCGCAGTCGCGCCCCATGACCTCGACGAGAAACGCGCGCCGGTGGGAAGACGCCGTCGTCTTCAGCATGTCCACGGCCTGGAGCGCGACGTTCAGCGCCGTGTCGACGCCGATCGTGATATCCGACCCGACGAGATCGTTATCGATCGTCGAAGCGATGCCGACGACCGGGAAACCCTTCTCGTGGAGCGAGAAGGTGCCCGTCTGCGAACCGTTCCCCCCGTTCACGACCAGTGAGTCGGCGCTTGCCTCACGCATTTTCCGGATCGCACGATCCGCGCCGTCCGGCTTCCGGAATTCCTCGCAGCGCGCGCTTCCGAGCATCGTGCCGCCCAGCTGCATGATTCCGCCGACATCGCGGGCGGTGAGCTCTCGGATTCTGCCGTCGATCAACCCCTGATAGCCGTCGGTCACGCCGTAGACGCGCAGACCGTGCCCGATGCCCGCTCGGACAACGGCGCGAATGGCCGCGTTCATGCCCGGCGCGTCCCCGCCGCTCGTAAGTACCGCGATCGATCGTATTTCCCTTTTATCCGACACGACTTTCCTCTGGTCTGGAG
>JABDJQ010000203.1 GCA_013002425.1 Gemmatimonadota bacterium | reverse complement strand
AC
Organism: Gemmatimonadota bacterium; assembly: GCA_013002425.1. Taxonomy (GTDB): domain Bacteria; phylum Orphanbacterota; class Orphanbacteria; order Orphanbacterales; family Orphanbacteraceae; genus JABDJQ01. The sequence continues at coordinate 6,728 of JABDJQ010000203.1, read as the reverse complement.
GCGGTACATGCCGCCGAAAAAGACGGCCGATTTCGGCCTGTGGAGGGTGAGCACGCTGAGTTCGTCGACTCGGCCGCCCGCCAGTATGAGGGAAACGACTTTATGCATGATCCCGCTTCTCATTTCGGTCTCTTTCGAATCGATAGTAACACGTTTCCCCCGTTTGACACCCCTGCTCGCGAGTGAGAAAATGAACTTTCCTCATACGCGGAGAAACGACTTTGATCGGCATTCGAAGAGAAGACAAGAGCATCTGGGAGAGGCGCGTTCCCATCACGCCGTCGACCGTCCGCAAGCTCGTGGCCGAGGGCATCGAGGTGCGGATTCAGCCGTCGAAGCGGCGGGTGGTTCCCGACGACGAATACAGGGACGCCGGCGCGACCGTTATCGACGACCTTTCCCCCTGTTCGGTCGTATTCGGCGTTAAGGAGATGCCCGACGACTTCTTTCAGAAGGGGCAGGCGTATGTTTTCTTCTCTCACACGATCAAGGGCCAGCCGTACAACATGGACATGCTGCGCGCGCTGCGGGCCGCAGGGGCGCACCTGATCGACTACGAGCGTATCGTCGACGAGAAGGGGCGCCGCCTCGTCCTGTTCGGGCGCTTCGCCGGACTGGCGGGGATGGTCGACGCGCTCTGCTTCTACGGGCGGCGCCTGGCGCACGAGGGGATCGACACGCCGCTGCTCACGATGAAAGCGTGCCATGAATACGACAACCTCGAGGAGGCGAAGGCCGCCGTGACCGCCGTGCGTGACGCGATCGCGGCGGGCGGCTGGCCGCGCGAGGCCGGGCCGCTCGTGACGGGCTTCGCTGGCTACGGCAACGTGTCGCGCGGCGCGCAGGAGATCTTCGACCTGCTCGATCCGCAGGAGATCATGCCGTCGGCGCTCGCGACCGCCACGTTCACGTCTTCGATCGTCAAGGTCGTGTTCGCGGAGAGCGACATGGTGCGCCCGGTCGACTCCGCGCATCCGTTCGCGCTCCAGGACTATTACGACCATCCCGAAAAGTACCGGTCCCGCTTCTCTGACTACGTGCCGCACGTCGACCTGCTCGTGAACGCGATCTACTGGGAAGAGCGCTATCCGCGGCTGATCACGAAGGAAGAGCTCGCGAAGAAGTGGGGGAGGACGAAGCGTCCGCGTTTCGTTGCCGACATCAGCTGCGACGTGAACGGCTCCGTCGAGTTCCTCGAGAAGACGACGGACCCCGGGAACCCCACCTTCGTGTACGAGCCCGCGACCGGGCGCGTGATCGACGGCGTGGAGGGGGACGGGCCGGTGTTGCTGGCCGTCGACATTCTGCCGTGCGAACTGCCGCGCGAAAGCTCGCGCGCGTTCAGTGAACTTCTCGAGCCGTTTCTGCGGGCTATGGACAAAGCCGATTTCTCGAAGCCGCCGGACGAAATCGGACTCCCCGATCCCATTCGGGCCGCGCTGATTTTGAAGGACGGACGCTTCACGAACGAGTATCGTTCCATGCGACCGTTTCTCGAAGGGGATGATTCGTAATGCAGAAGCGCGTTCTCGTGATCGGTTCCGGCCGCGTGGCCGGTCCGCTGATCGACTATCTTCTCTCGCGCGGGCACTTCGTCACGATCGGGACGATCGAACCCGAGCGCGCGATCGAACTCGTGGCCGGCCGCCCGAACGGCGCCGTCGTCGATCTCGATCTGGACGACGAAGCCGCGCTCGCGAAGCTCATGCAGGGGCAGGACGGCGCGGTCAGCCTCGCGCCGTTTCCGTTTCACATCAAAGTCGCGCGCGCGTGCCTTGCCGCCGGCGTGCATCTCGTCACCACCTCGTACGTCAGCGACGAAATGGCCGCGCTTCACGACGAAGCGCTCGCGAAGGACCTGCTGTTTCTGAACGAATGCGGTCTCGACCCCGGTCTCGATCACATGTCCGCGATGGAGCTCTTTCGCGCCGTGAAAGACGCGGGCGCCGAAGTCGTTTCCTATAAATCGCATTGCGGCGGTATTCCCGCGCCCGAAGCGAACGACAACCCGTTCGGTTATAAATTTTCGTGGAGTCCGAAAGGCGTGCTCGTCGCCGCGAAGTCGTCCGCGCGATATTGCGAAGACGGCAAAGAGATCGTGCGGAGCGAAGAGGAAGTGCATCGTCACACGTGGACGATCGAAGTCGACGATGTCGGTCCGCTCGAAGCGTATCCCAATCGCGATTCCATGAAGTATGAAGAACTTTACGGGCTCGGCGATGTGCCGACGATCATTCGGGCGACACTGCGTTACGAGGGGTGGAGCCGTTCCGTGGCCGCGCTCCGCGCACTCGGACTGCTGGAAGAAGAGCCCGTGCTCGGCGAAGGGGAGACGTGGGCGGCGCTCACGGCTCGCAGGACCGGCGGAGTGAAGGGAGAAGCGGGCGCAGGGAGCGCGCGGGAAGCAGCCGCGCGACACCTCGACATTCCCGCAGACGATCCCGTACTCGACCGACTCGCGTGGCTCGGCCTGTTCGGGAGCGATACGGCGGGCGACGCCGGCAAGTCTCCGATCGACACGCTCGTCAATCGCATGATCGATCGCATGGCGTATGCCGACGACGAGCCTGACATGGTCGTGCTGCAGGATGAAGTGATCGCAAAGTTCCCGGACGGCCATCGCGAGCGCTTTCTCTCGACGCTGATCTGCAAAGGGGAACCCGGCGGCGAGTCCGCGATGGCGCGAACGGTCGGCCTCCCGGCGGCCGTCGCCACGAGCATGATCGTCGAAGGGAAAATCGCCGAGCGGGGCGTGCGCATTCCGACCGATGCCGACATTTACGAGCCGATTCTCACCGCACTCGACCACGCCGGAATTCGGTTCGAAGAGAAGCGCGAGCAGGTTTCCGACTAGAGAACCGCGCTCTTGTGCCCCCGCTCGCGTACCCACGACTCACGGCGTGGAACGGGAAGGGAGCGCCACGGGCATGAGCAGCGGTTGTCCTCATTGTTTCGCCGGCGAGATCGAGACGGTGCTGTCCGGTTCGAGCCGGTCTCTGCAATGCAAACGCTGCGGCGGGCGGTTCAACGAACCCCCGGGTTCGACCGATAGCCTCTACGACGCCGACTACTTCGAACGCAATTACAACCCTCGACGCGAACTGCAGATGTTGCAGGCCCGGGACGATGCCCGGCTTCTGCGACAGTACGGGGCCGGGGAGCCGATTCTGGACTACGGCTGCGGCGCCGGCGTCTTCCCGGAGACTCTGCTGGCCGAGGGCTACCGCGACATCTATTGCGCCGACGTCAGCAGGGACGCCCTCGACATCGTGGAACGGCGACTCGGCGATCGCGTAAAGACGGTCGATCTGCACCGTGGGTCGCTTCCGGACATGCGTTTCGAGACGATCTGCCTCATGGACAGCATCAGCCACATTCCCCGCGCGGAAGCGGTCCTGGGGGAACTGGTCTCCGAGCACCTGGTCGAAGGGGGAGTGCTTCTGATCCGCACGCCGGACGTGAAAGACAGCTATTTCCGTCTCGCGCAGCTGTTCCGGCCTCTGATCGGGACCCGGCGCTTCACGAAACTGACATTCGCCAACGCCCGGTACGTGCTGTTCAATCGCACGAACATCCGCTGGCTTCTCGAGAGGCTGCGCTGCGAGATCGTTTTCGAGACGGAAACCCAGGAGCTGCTGCCCCACCCGACAAGCCTGAGTCCTGTTCATCTGGCGCGGCACCTGTTCCTGAGAGCCATGCAGACACAGCTGCCCACCATGCGGATCCTGACGAGGAAGCAGGAAGAACATTGAGGGGCGGAGAGGGTGCGACCCGGCGCGCCGTTTGCGACGCGCGCTTCGGCTAGTTCCGGTTCGGGAAGATCTCCGCCGCTTCGCGCACGGATTCGTAGTCTTCCTTCTCCGCGTCGACCAGATAATCCACCTGATACAGATCGCCGAGGATCTTGCGGCCGGCTTCGCCGTCGCCCATCTCGAGCAGGGCTCGTACGACGCTGCTCGACACTTTCGGGTTCGCGGCGATGTACTTCTTGGAACCCGTGATCGTGTCGCCCGGGATCGCTTTCGTGTAGAAGATCGGCGTCAGCTTGTCGCGGTCGGATTCGGGCAGATACTGCGTCCAGGCGCCGCGCGTCCCCTTCGTATTGTTGGCGAAGCAGGCGCCGCCGTCGACGGTGCCGTCGAGCACGGCTTTCACGAGTTCGTCGTAGCCGCCCAGAAACAGGTTCTCGCTGAAGAAGCGGTCGGAGTCGATCCCGGCCACTTCGAGACCGGCTTTCGTGAAGATGTATCCGGCGGTGCTGCTCGGATACGTCCAGCCCATCTTCTTCCCCTCGAGATCGTGCACGGAATCGACCGAACGATCTTTCCGCACGACGATGGCGCCCCAGTAGAACGGGTTCGTGCCGCGAACGGATTTGAGAAGCACGCGCGCGTTCCCCTTCTTCTCGGCGCGTACGAACGAGAGCGGCGACATCCAGGCGAACTGCAGTTCGTCCTTCGTGATCGACTCGACGAGCGTTTCGTAGTCGATGCTGACGAGCGGCTCGACTTCGTGGCCGGTTTCCGCGGAGAGATAGTTGCAGAACTCGGTCGCAAGGATCGTGAGTTGCTCGCGGTTATGTGAGGGGTAGAACCCGAAAATGATCTTCTCGGCCGACGCGGCAAGGGGGGTTAGTCCCAGCAGCAGAAACATGGCGAAGAATGCGCGAATTCTCATGACGACCTCCTTGTTGCCGGGATCATACCAGATCCGTCAGCGGACGAGATGCATCTTCCTGGTTTCGATCTTTTCCCCGGCCAGCATACGATAGAAGTATACACCGCTCGCGACATCGGCGCCCGTATCGGAAACGCCGTCCCATGGGACGAGATGGCTTCCCGACGGGATCTGTTCGGCGTCGAGCAGCGTGCGCACGAGACGGCCCGCCGGGTCGTGAATCGTGATCGAAACGCGCGCTGCCGCGGGAAGATGGAACGGGATCGCGGTGAGCGGATTGAACGGGTTCGGGCGATTGCTTTCGAGGGCCGCGGTCGCGACGGGAACGCCGCCCCCGACTCCGGTCGGCACGAACGCGGCTTCGTCGAGAAGCCAGTTGTGCGGATCGAACTGCACCGACGTCGGTTCGAACGGCACGCTGACCGGGAACGTCTGCGTGGCCGCGTTCATCCATACGGTCACCGTGGTGTCGGTTCCCACGCCCGAAATTTTGAAGTCGACGGGCATTTCGTACGCGGCCGGCCCCACGGTCTGCGTCTGCACGATGCCGAGCGACACGTCATAGTCCGGGCCGTTCGGCGCGTAGTCCCAGGTCCAGTCGATGACCGGATGTCCGCCCGTGTAGATCCACTCGTTGAAGAACCACGCGAGCGACGATCCGTACTCCGTTTCGCACGCGGCCTGGAAGTCGCCTGTCCCGGCGGTCGAAAATGCGTGGTTCGCGAGATAGCCGTTCATGGCCGCGAAGAACGCCGTGTCGCCCATCACTTTGCGCAGCATGTGCAGCACCACGCCGCCCTTTTCGTAGACGACCGTTCCCCATTTGAACGTGGGGTCGTAGATCGGGTAGGTGAGGTTCGCGGCGTTCCCGAGATACGGCGCCATGAGCTGGTTCGTAACGTAGTTGCGATAGCCCGCCGCGCCGCTCTGCGACTCGACGAACAGCGCTTCTCCGTACGTCGCGAACCCTTCGCTGAGCCACACTTCGCGCCAGTCTTCGTACGTCACGAGATCGCCGAACCACTGGTGCATGAGTTCATGCGCGAGAATGTCGTCGTTCGCGGTCGTGCCGCTCATGAGCGCGGTCGAATGCGAAACGCACGTCTGATGTTCCATGTCGCCGATCGGAGTCGTGACGTACGAGAACTTGTCATACGGGTACGGCCCGAACAGCGACTCGAAGTGCGTCATCATCGCGGGAACGTTCGCGAACGTGCCGGCAGCAACCGGCACGAGATCGTTGTGCACGTAATATGTGATGAGCGGGTTCGCGGTATCGGGGATCGCCGTGTACTTCGCGACCGAAATCGACATCAGGTACGTCGCGATCTGATGCGTCTCCTGCCAGTGGTGCGTTTTTCGTCCCGTCGAGTCGGTCGTCACGCTGATGAGAGCGCCGTTCGAAACCGCTGTCTTCGGCCCGTTCGTTTCCACGTAAATGTCGCACGTGGCTTTGTCGCACGGCGCGTCGACGCCCGGGAACCAGTAGCGCCCCATCGAAGGGGGGGTCGCGTTCAGGCCGACGCCCATGCTGAAGTCCGTGATCGGGAACGGGAAGAACCAGAAGCCGCCGAACCCGCCGCTCTCCGTATCGGGCGTCCCCGAGTACACGATTTCGATCGCGAACGTGCCGCCCGTGTCGTAGGTGGTGTCGAGGTCGATCGTCATGACGTCGCCGACCTGGGCGTACGTGAGCGCGTTCCCCGCGCGCTCCACGGAACTCGCGACGAGATCGCGCAGGGCGAGCTGCACGCCCGTGAGGCCGTCGACCGTACTTTCGATCGTGATGATCGCGGTCCCTTCGAGCGTTGATGTCGAGCGAACCGGATTCAGGTGAAGCTCATAGTGCTGCACGTCGAACGAGTCGGGGCACACCGTGGGGGCGGAGATCGCGTCGGCCGGGCCGCCCCGCATTTCGATCACGCGCGCCGGGATCCGGACGACCTCGCCCTCATCGCTCACCCGGAAGCGCTCCGAGGGGCGGATCACGTCGGCTTCGGTGCTGCCGGGCCACGTCAGGGCGCCGACCAGGGTGGCGGCCAGGATCGCGA
>JABDJQ010000199.1 GCA_013002425.1 Gemmatimonadota bacterium | reverse complement strand
CCTGCTGCACGGGGCGGCCGTTCACGACGAAGTACTGGTAGTTGCGATTGCCGTGATGGGCGTCGATGTTCGAAACGAGGCCGCTCACGACGGGGCCGCGTTCGGCGCCGCTCACTTCGACGAGGTTCTTCGCGAACGACGCTCCGAAGAGCTGCGTGACGCGCGCGAGGAGCGAGTCGCCGGCGGGCAGGTGAAAGATCTCTTCACCTTCGCGCACGTAGCGGAACGCAATGCCGCGCTGCGCGAGCGCATGCGCCATCACCGCGCGCCGGATCTGACGCTCTTCGGTCTGCGCGCTCTTCAGGAACGAGCGTCGGGCGGGCGTATTGTAGAAGAGAGAGCGCACGACGATCGAAGTGCCGTGCGTGCGCGCGGCCGACTCGACCTTGAGATCGCTCCCCCCCGTTGCGGTCAGTCTGTGGGCGCGATCTTCGCCCCGGAGCGCCGTGCGGATCTCGAAACGCGATACGGACGCGATGCTCGGAAGCGCCTCGCCGCGAAACCCGAACGAGCGAAGCGTCGACAGTTCTTCGACCGTCGCCAGCTTGCTCGTGGCGTGTCGTTCGATCGAGAGCCGCAGGTCTTCTTCGTTCATGCCTTCGCCGTCGTCGGCCACTTCGATCCGCTTCATGCCCGCGTCTTCGATCGCGACCGTGATCTCGGTTGCGCCCGCGTCGATCGCGTTCTCGACCAGTTCCTTCACGACCGAAGCCGGCCGCTCGACGACTTCGCCGGCGGCGATACGATTGGCGACGGATTCGGGCAGGATTCGTATGCGGCTCACGAGCGTGGTTCCTTCGCGTTTTCGTTCGGCGGTGCGGCGTCTTCCCCGCCCGTACCGTCCGTACCGGGTCCGCCCTCGTCTTCGCGCAGACGGTCCCGGTAATCCTTCAGTTTCGAGAGCGCGTCGAAGGGCGTCACCTGATTCGGATCGAGCGCGCGGAGCTCTTCGAGAATCGTGTCACCCTCGCCCGGGAAGAGATCGATCTGGGGGGAACGGTCTCGCGCGATCGGCGCGCCGACGGGCTGCTGCGGATGATCCTGCTCGAGCTTGCGCAGCACTTCCATCGCTCTGCGAATGACGGGCGCCGGGAGTCCCGCGAGCCGCGCGACCTGAATCCCGTAGCTGCGATCGATGCTGCCGGGACCGATCCTCCGAAGGAACACGATCTCTTCGCCGCGCTCTTCCACGCGCACGGAGAAATTGCGGACGCGCTCGAGCCGGCCTTCGAGCTCGCTGAGCTCGTGATAGTGCGTCGCGAAGAGCGTCTTCGCCGCGACGGACGCGTGGTCATGCAGGTATTCGACGACGGCCCACGCGATCGAGACGCCGTCGTAGGTCGATGTGCCGCGTCCGATCTCGTCGAGCAGCACGAGCGATTCCCCCGTGGCATTGTGCAGAATGTTCGCCGTCTCCGTCATCTCGACGAGGAACGTACTCTGTCCGCGCGCGAGATCGTCGGACGCGCCGACGCGCGTGAAGACGCGATCGACGACGCCGAGACGCGCGCTTTTCGCCGGCACCCACGATCCTGTCTGCGCCAGAATCTGTATGAGCGCGACCTGGCGAAGGTACGTCGACTTCCCCGCCATATTCGGGCCCGTGATGAGATGGATCTGCCCGTCCCCGGGATCGAGCGTCGTGTCGTTCGGGATGAAGTCGCCCGTATCGAGAAGCGTTTCGACGACGGGATGCCGTCCGCCCGTGATCTTGATGCGGCGATCTCCGGTCATCTTCGGCCGGCAGTAATTCCGCGCGCTCGCGAGGTCCGCGAACGCGAACAGCACGTCCAGTTCGGCCGAGGCGCGCGCGAGCGCGCGCAGTTCGGCAACGTGAGACGCGGTCTCCTCGCGCAGTTCGTAGAACAGCTCCTCTTCGAGCGCCCGAATCTTCTCCTCGGCGGAGAGGATCTTCTCCTCCTGTTCTTTGAGCGCGGGCGTGATGTAGCGTTCGGCGTTCACGAGGGTCTGCTTGCGCACGTATTCGGGCGGCACGTCGCCCGACTTCGCCTTGCTCACCTCGATGTAGTATCCGAAGACCTTGTTGAACTTCACCTTGATGGTCTGGATGCCGGTCTTCTCGCGCTCCTCTTCCTGGAACTTCGCGAGCCACTCCTGCACGTCGCTTCCGAGCGCACGCAGTTCGTCGAGCTCGGCGTGAAATCCCTTTCGAATGAAGCCGCCGTCACGAATGCTCGCGGGCGGCTCGGGGACGATCGTTTCTTCGATGCGATCCGCGAGCGCGTTCATGGGCGTGAGAGATTCGCGCAGTTCCGTGAGACGCGCCGCGCTCCCCTTCGCGAGAGTCTCGCGCAGGGCGGGCA
>JABDJQ010000186.1 GCA_013002425.1 Gemmatimonadota bacterium | reverse complement strand
GCGCGATCGCGCCGCACCTTGCGCTTGTCGATCACGCGCGTCAGGCCGCCGGTCCCCGGCAGCACGCCGAGCAGGGGCACTTCGGGCAGGCTTACGGCCGAGTTTCCGTCATCGATCAGATGAATCTCGTCGCAGGCGAGCGCGAGTTCGTATCCGCCCCCCGCGCAGATTCCGTTCACGGCGCACAGGAACTTGATGTCCGAAGTTTCACTCGCGTCTTCGATTCCGCAGCGCGTTTCGTTCGTGAACTTGCAGAAGTTCACCTTGAACCCGTGATCGCTCTTCCCGAGCATGAAGATGTTCGCGCCGGCGCAGAACGCGCGATCGAGGTTCGAAGTCACGAGCACCGCCTTCACTTCCGGATGCTCGAAGCGGATGCGCTCGAGCGCGTCGGCGAGTTCGATGTCGACGCCGAGGTCGTACGAGTTCATCTTGAGCGCGTAGCCGTCGCGAAGACCGCCGTCTTCGGAAACTTTCATGCCCAGCCTCGCCGTATTGCCGTCGAAACTCAGGTCCCAGTGTTTGTAGCGGTCGGGGTGCGTATCGAAGCGCACCATCTGATTGTCTTTCTGTGTGGCTTCCATCAGGATTCCTTTTCTTTCTTCCGCTCCAGAAAGCGGGTCATCCGCTCGTGTTTCTCATCGTCGTCAAAGAGTACGGCCTGCGAGACGGATTCGAGCGCGAGGCCGGCATCCGTCGAGAGTTCGTGCGCGTGGTTCAAAGCCGTTTTGGCGAGGCGCACGGCGAGCGCGCCGTTCTTCGCGATCATCGTCGCGAGGGCGCGCGCTTCATCGAGCACCGACTCGCGCGGAACCACGCGGTTCGCGAGTCCCATCGCCAGCGCTTCCGCGCCCCCGATCATGCGCCCGGTGAAGATCAGTTCCTTCGCGCGGCCGAGCCCCACGATCCGGGGCAGACGATAGGTCGCTCCGGCCCCGGGCATGATACCGAGCGCCACCTCGGGCTGGCCGAGTTTCGCGTCGTCCGCGACGACACGCAGGTCGCACGCGAGGGCGAACTCGAGGCCGCCGCCGAGCGCGTATCCGTGGACGGCCGCGATCGTCGGTATGGCGATTTGCTCCACCTCGCGGAAGAGCGCGGCGTTGATTCTCCTGAGAGCGTCCGCCGCGCGGCGGTCGCGAAGCTCCGCGATATCCGCGCCGGCAAGAAACGAACTGCCCGCGCCCTCGAAAATGAGAGAACGGCACGTCCCGCCCGCCGTCACGTCGTGCAGCAGAGAACGGATCTCGCCGACCATCTCTTCGTTCAGCGCGTTCCTGACGTCCGCTCGATCGAACGTGCAGACTCCGGTTCCGTCGCTCTCTTCGAATCGAATCGTTCGATACGTCATGGCACGAGCACCAGCTTTCCGAACACCTCGCGCGCTTCTAGCATGCGATGGGCCTCTCTCGCTTCACCGAGAGGGAGCGCGCGGGCGAGCACGGGCTTCAGCCGGCCCCGCTCCGCATGGGCGAGAATCTCGCGGAGTTCCCCCTTGCTTCCCATCGTCGAACCCAGGATCGAAAGCGACTTGAAAAACAGGTGGCTCAGGTTCAGGTTCACGAGCGCTCCGGTCGTCGCGCCGCACGTCACGAAGCGCCCCTGCCACGCGAGCGATTTCGTGCTCGCCTCCCAGGTCGCCTCTCCCACATGATCGAAGACGATATCGGCGCCACGCCCGTCCGTGAGCGCCTTCACTTCTTTTGCAAGGCCGGGGTTCCGTGAATCGAGAACGTGATCCGCCCCGAGCGCGAGCGCCTGCTTCCGCTTTTCTTCACTCCCGGCCGTCGCGATCACGTCCGCGTGAAAGAGCTTCGCAATCTGCACCGCAGCGGAACTGACACCGCTTCCCGCCGCCTGCACGAGCACGGTTTCGTTCGCGCGGAGCTTCGCGCGCGCCGTCAGCATATGCCACGCCGTCAGGAACGCGAGCGGCATCGAAGCCGCCTCTTCGAACGAGAGGTTCGCGGGTTTCGGCATCACGTTCGCGCACGGAACGGCGATTCGCTCCGCATAACCGCCGTCTCGCGTTTCCCCCAGAATGCCGTAGCGCGGGCAGTGATGATCGCGCCCTTCCTGGCAAGCCGCGCAAACCCCGCACGAAATGCCGGGCGCCACGACGACTTCGGCCCCGGGTTCGACGTTCCGGACCCCCGCTCCGACGGATTCGATTACGCCGGCTACGTCGTTCCCCGGGATCATCGGGAGCGGGAACACGTGTCCCGGCACTCCCTTCCGCACCCAGAGATCCAGATGGTTGATTCCCACGGCGCGGACGGATACGACGACTTCCCCCGGCCCGGCGACAGGATCGGGGACGTCTTCGAAGGAGAGGGCGCCGGGGCCGCCATGCTCGCGTATGACAACGGCTTTCATCGCGCTCATTGTACACCGCGCCCGGAAATGGAACAAACGCGGGCGGTCGTGCGGAAGGCTCAGGCTTCGAGATCCGAAACCGGCCCCTGGCCGCGGATGCGGCCGTCTTCGAGCAGAACATAGCGGTCCACGAACGTGGATGCGAGATCGGGATCGTGGGTGACGAGCAGCACCATCCCCTCGTACTCGCGCACGAGATTCCGGATCAGCAGAAGCGTGGGGGCGCGGAGCTCCTGATCGATGCTCGCGAGCGGTTCGTCGAGCAGCAGGATCCGCGGGCGCGTTGCCATCGCCCGGACGAGCGCGACGCGCTGCGCCTCGCCTCCGGAGAGCGTCGCGGGGAGCAGCTTCGCCCTGTCGCCGAGCCCCACCTCGTGAAGCCATCTCTCGGCCTCGCGCTTCGCCTCCCCCGGCGCCATGCCGCGCGCCCGCAGGCCGAACATGATGTTGTCGAGCACCGTGAGATGAGGAAAGAGCCGGAGTTCCTGAAAGAGAACGCCGATGCTGCGCGCGGGCGGGGCCACGAAGACGCGCTTCTCGCTGTCGAGCCACGTTTCGCCCGCGAACCGGATCGAGCCGCTTTCGATCGGGAGCAGCCCGGCGATCGCGTGCACGAGGCTCGTCTTCCCCGAACCGTTGCGTCCGAGAATCGCCACGCGCCCGCCGGCCGGACACTCGAACGCGACGTCGAGCGTGAACGCCCCGCGACGCGCCCTGATATCGACGGCAAGACTCATGCGCTCTTCCTCCATCTCCTGCGAAACGTGACGAGCACCAGCAGCGAGATCGCGAGCAGCACGAAGCTCGCGACCATGGCCCCATCGTAGTCGGTCTGCAGAATCTCGTAAACGGCAAGCGGCAATGTCTGCGTTCGCCCGCGTACATTGCCCGCAAACGTAATGGTGGCGCCGAACTCGCCGAGAGCGCGCGCCCAGCTGAGCGCGGCGCCGCTGGCGAGCGACGGGACGAGCTGCGGAATCGTGATGCGCGTCAGAATGCGGAAGTCCCGCGCGCCGAGAGTGGACGCCGCGCCTTCGAGACCGGGATCGAGCGCGCGCAGTCCGGCTTCGACCGTAAGTACGAAGAAGGGAGCGCTCACGAACGTGGCCGCGAGAACCGCGCCGGTCATGTGAAACGGAATCTGAATCTGAAGAAGGCCGAGCAGCGGTCCGAGCAACCCCTCTCTTCCGAACGCGGAGAGCAGAACCACGCCGGCCACGACCGGCGGGAGCACCATCGGCAGCGTAACGAGCGTACGGAGCAGTCCCGCGCGTCCCTCCTTCATCCGCGCGAGGATCCACGCCAGGGGAAAACCGAGCAGCACGACGAGAACGAGTGCGAGCGTCGAGACGAGAAACGAAAGGAGCAGCGCCTCACGAAACGCGGGCGCGGACAGATGGCGGCCGACGCTGCCCCACGGAAGTCGCAGCGTCGCGGCGATCAGCGGCAGCAGCAGGAAGAGCACGAGCATGCCAGCAAGCACGCGAAACAGAGTCGTGAGCGGCGACCGGGGCGACGGGGGTGCGGTCAATGCAACGC
>JABDJQ010000182.1 GCA_013002425.1 Gemmatimonadota bacterium | reverse complement strand
TCCAGATTCTGGGCGTCACGTCGCCCGGCGGGGAGCAGATCGACGACCTTACCGTCACGTACGACTGGGAGCCGTTCGACCAGGCGGGCGCGCCTCGCCGGCGCGACGCCGACCGCTTCCTGCGCATGGCGTCCGGCATCATCGACCCGACGATAACCGACAATCCCATGGACCAGGGAACGGCGGATCCGACCGCCACGCTCAGCATCGGACCGTTTCGCTTTCTCGAGCCCGACTCGACCGTGCAGGTCGTCTTCGCGGCGGTGGGGGGGCGCGACTGGGAAGAATTCCAGTTCCACGGCGGCTGGGCGCAGAGCACGTACGATTCCGACTATCAGATTCCGCTTCCGCCGCCGTCGCCCGGACTCTTCGCTTCGCCCGGGCCGAACAACGTCGATCTCTTCTGGGACGCGTTCCCCGAGACGATCCCCGACCCGGTGCTAGAAGACTCGCTCGACTTCCAGGGCTACCGTCTCTACGTTTCGCGCGACAACGTCGAGTTCACGCAGGTGGGCGAGTTCGACGTGGCCGACACGATCGGGTTCAACACGGGCTTCGAGGCGGTCAAGTTCGACACGATCATCGACGGACACCAGTACCGCTACAGGTACACGGTGCCGTCGCTGAAGGACGGGTTCGAGTACTTCGTGGCGATTACTTCCTATGACAAGGGGGCGCCGAACCAGGGCGTTCCTCCGCTCGAAAGCGGCATCACGCAGAACCGGCGTACGATCATTCCGGGTCCGGGCAAGTCGACGAATGCCGCGACCAGACAGAAGACGATCGTGTTCCCGAATCCGTACAGGGGGGAGGCGGTCTGGGACGGCGAGTTCGACCGCGAACGCCTGATCTACTTCGCGAACCTGCCCGCGCGCGCGACGATTCGCATCTTCACGCTCGCGGGCGATCTGCTCGACGAGATCGAGTTCGACGCCGACACGTACACGGGGGAGAACGCGGCCGCGATCTTCGATCCCGACTTCGATCCGCCCGCGCTCTCCGGCGGGCTTGCCGCATGGGATCTGCTCACGAGCCAGGACCAGACGATCGCGTCCGGGCTGTACATCTTCTCGGTCGAAGATCACGTAACCGGTGAAAACGAAATCGGAAAGTTCCTGGTGATCCGATGATGCATCGCACGCTGTTTCACTCGATGATCGCGCTCCTGCTCGTTCTGGGTGCGGGCGCTCTGATCGTGAGCTGTTCCGACAACTCCTTCGACCCCGTCGGCAACCAGCCGCCCGAAACCGGACTCGTATTTCAGGCGGCGGTGCAGGACACGCTCTCTCCGGTCTTCTACTCCGTCAACATGAAGTGGTGGGGGAGTGATTCTGACGGAGAAGTCATCGGCTTCGAATACAAATGGACACCCATCACCGACCATGAAACGTTCGACTTCGACACGTCGTGGGTCTACACGGCGTTCACGAAGAAGCTCTTCAACGTACCGGTGCCCGACTCGTCCGCGAGCTACTCGTTCGCCGTCCGCGCGATCGACGACGAGGAACTGCGCGACCCCACGCCCGCGATTGAGATTTATCCGTTCGTGAACCGTCCGCCGACGGGACTGATCCGCTTCCGCGAGCTGCTGCCGGATTCGACGTGGCCCGTGATCGCGTTCGGCTGGGACGCGTTCGACCCCGACGGCGATTCGACTCTCGCGTCGCACGAAGTGTGGGTCAAAGGACAGGAAGATCGCATCACCTATCTGCCGGCGGATGTCGACACGATTCTGATCAAGCCCGCGAGCCTCGACACGTCCGGGGACGTCACGATCTACTTTCAGACGGTCGACCAGGGCTTCGCCCGGGGTCCGCGCGATTCGTTCAACGTGCACCTCTACGAAACGCCGGGCGACATTCTGCTCGTCGACGGCTACGATCTCGCATCGATCGGGCTCGTCAATTCGGACGGGTTCTACAAGGACGCCCTGAACGAACGCGTCGGCGAGGAAGGCTACACCTATCTCGATCTCGCCAAGCGCCCGTTCGACACGGATGTCCGCTTCGAAGCGTTCCTGGAGGCGTTTCATACGGTGATCTGGTACACGGGGAACAAGCAGCGCTCGGTGCAGTCCGATCAGGCGAATTTCTCGCAGATGACGCTGGCCGACAGCGTGATGGGCGAGTATCTGAAGAAGGGCGGCAATCTGTTTCTGTCGTCGCTGAACGGCGCCGGCACGTTTGCCGGGTTCAGTCCCGAGTTCAGCCGTCAGAACCTGGGAATCCCGGCTTTCTACCGCAATCGAACAACCGCTTCGACCAGTTTCGAGTTCGACCCTGCGCGCGGCCAGCCCTGCCTGATCGCCGATTTGACCTCCCGGGCGCCGGAACTGCTCGATCTGTCACTCCGGTGCCCGATTCAGTTCCCCGGCATCGATTCGCCCGATACCACGAATCCCGAACTGGAGGCCGAGCTGATCTACCGGATGCCCGGAGGCGTATTCAAGGGGCAGTTCCTGATTTCGCGGGACACGACCGTCGTGGGAGACACGATCTCTGTCGCGATCGATACGATTCCGATGGGCTTCTACCCCGGGACCCGGTACGACATTCCGGACGGGGGGAAGACGATTTTCTTCTCGCTTCCGTACTCGCTCTACAGCGGAACGGGCAATAATTCCGAGAATCTGCAGACCCTTCTCGACTGGCTCGGGACGCCGTCCGGCGCTCCCTGATCCCGGCCTCCATCGGGCCGTAAACCCCTCTCAGCCTTGCTTTTCAGCCCTGAAACTGGTATAGTAGCCATGTCCAAGAACGTTCGAAACGCGCTTGATCCCAGCAGCCGTTTCCCTCCGCCGCAAGGCGTTGGCTGCCCTCGGGTTCAATCGCATTCGTATCCACACATCCGTGATTGCAGGAGGAACAAAGAGCATGAAGAAGGTGATTGCCGGACTCATCGCCCTGCCGATGATTCTACTCGCGGCCGGCGCTGTCGATGCACAGTGTCCGAGCGGAACGTACGCAAACGTAACAATCCAGCAGATCAACCTCGGGCTCGGCGTAGTCGAAGGGGATACCGTCCTCGTCGACGACGTCGTGGTCGTCGGTCTCCGTGAAGACGGTTACTGGGTCCAGGAGCCGGCCGACACGAGCGCCCAGTTCTCCGGGATTCTGGTCTACATCAACGGCGCGCCGACGTCGTTCAATGTCGGCGACAACGTCGATGTCATCGGGGTCTACCAGGAGTTCTTCGGCTAGTCGGAACTCGGGAGCGACGGTACCTGGGGTTGTGTCGTGAGCGGCACATCGGGCAGTTCCGCGACGGTTCCGTTCCCGCCGGTTCTCGCGACATGCGACATTAACGATACGCTGACTTCGCCCACTTCGGAACCGTGGGAAGGCGTGCTCGTGCAGGCCGAGTCCCTGATCGTCTCGAAGACCGGAACCACGGTGCCGCCCACGAGCTTCGGCCAGTGGCAGGCGCGTCCGTTCCCGGCCCCGACCTGCGGGATCGACGATGAAGTCGTTCTCGACGACGAAGGGTATGTAGCCGTTGCGGTCCCGGACTCGGGCGACACGCTTCTTCGCATCATCGGCGTCCTCGACTATCATTTCGATCGCTACAAGCTGATGCCGCGCGACAACAACGACGTCGTGTTCCTCG
>JABDJQ010000173.1 GCA_013002425.1 Gemmatimonadota bacterium | reverse complement strand
ACGAGATCCCATCGCACGCGAAAAGATCCGGAACTCGTTCGCTTCGGCGAGCGGGTCTTCAACGTGAACGCGACGTACGTGCGCGACGGCGGCGGGAAGACATCGCTTTCGCTCGGGTACCAGGCGGGCGGGCGCAAGAGAGGAATCGTCGACGGGAAAGAGGTCGCCCGGCTTTCGGAAATGGTCGGGCGCTGCGGCGTGGTGCTCGTGTCTCCCGAAGACGTGGAGATTACGAGCGGCGAGCCGGAGCGAAGACGGCACTTTCTCGATCTGACGCTCTGCAGCGTGGACGCGGTTTATCTGCGCCTGCTGCAGGAGATGGCGCGCATCTTGAAGCAGCGCGGGCAGATTCTGCGTGACACTTGGGAATCGAACCGCGCCCGGCTTCTCGAGCCGTGGGACCGTCAGCTCGCGGCGACCGGCTTCGAGGTCACGATGGCGCGGAAGCGCGCGATCGAAGAGCTTGCGCCGCACGTCGCGGCTGCCTATGCCGGGCTCGTCCCGGGGGGCGAGGCCCTCGCCGTTCGCTACCGCCCAGGTATTGGGCGGGAAGTGGAAACGGAAGAGGCGGTCTTCGAAAAAATCGTCGCGCGGCGCGAAGACGACATGCGTCTCAAGCGGACCACGGTGGGCCCGCACCGCGACGACATCGCGCTCGACCTCGACGAGCGGTCGATTCGGTCGTACGGGTCGCGCGGACAGCACAGGAGCGCCGTGCTCTCGCTCAAGATCGGCGCGTCGCGGCTCATGCGCGACCGCCTGGGCGAGGAGCCGATTCTGCTGCTCGACGACGTGTTCACGGAACTCGACGCGGGACGCTCCGACCGCCTCGCGGGAATGCTCGGCGAGGCAGGTCAGGTTTTTGCTACGGGAACGGAGAGGGCCGGGCTCGGCCGCTATTTTCCCGGGGCGATACGTTTTTCGTTTGGAGAAGGAGGCGCGTTGCTTCGCGAGGAGTAGTGCGCGGGCAATACGAATGAGCAAGTGGCAGAAACCCGGCAGCATCCTTCCCGACGTCCTCAGAATCGCGGGCGTCGAGGAGCCGTTCCGGAGGCACTCTGCCCTTCTTCACTGGGACGAAGTGGTGGGGGAGCGCATCGCGGCGAAAGCGAGACCGCGGTCGCTCGACGGAAAGGTGCTGATCGTGGAAGTCGAAAGCTCGGCGTGGATCCACGAACTCGCGTTTCAAAAAGACGGGATCATGAAGAAGCTGAACGACACCGTGGGCGGCGGCGCGATCGAACGCATCGTCTTCCTCGCCGTGGGGAAGAAATCAACGCATGAGTGAGCGGGAAGAAAATATGGGAACGACGAGAACCGATTACGGCGCCGACAAGATTCAGGTCCTGAAGGGACTCGAGGCCGTGCGCAAACGTCCGGCCATGTACATCGGAAGCACGGACTCGCGCGGGCTGCACCACCTGGTGTACGAAGTCGTCGACAACTCGGTCGACGAGGCGCTCGCCGGCTACTGCGACGAAGTGAACGTCACGATTCACAAGGACAACTCGGTCACGGTGATCGACGACGGGCGCGGCATTCCCGTCGAGATGCACAAGGAGCAGAAGCGCCCCGCGGTCGAGGTCGTGATGACCATGCTTCACGCCGGGGGCAAGTTCGACAGCGAAACGTACAAAGTTTCGGGCGGGCTGCACGGTGTCGGCGTTTCTGTCGTGAACGCGCTCGCGGAACAGCTCGACCTCGAGATCCGGCGCGACGGCAAAGTTCACAAGCAGTCGTATTCGCGCGGCGACATTCAGACTCCGCTCGAGGTGGTCGGCGACACGGAAGAGACGGGCACGAAAATTACGTTCCTTCCCGACCGCAAGATCTTCACCGAAACCGAGTTCAGCCTCGACGTCCTCGCGGCGCGCATGCGCGAGCTCGCGTTCCTGAACAAGGGCCTCACGATCAATCTGTTCGACGAGCGAAGCGACAAAAAGCGTTCGTATCATTTCGAAGGCGGCATTCGTTCCTACGTCGAGCTTCTGAACAAGAACAAGGAAACGGTGAGCGATCCGCTCTACGTCGACAAAGAGAAGGACGGCACGGGCGTCGAAATCGCGATGCAGTGGAACGACAGCTACGCGGAAACGATTTATTCGTACGTGAACTCGATCAACACGATCGAAGGGGGCACGCACCTCTCCGGCTTCAAGACCGCGCTCACGCGTTCGGTCAACAGCTACGCCACGAAGTCCGGGCTCTTCAAGGCGAAGGGCGAGAGCCTTTCGGGCGAAGACGTGCGCGAGGGCCTCACGATGGTGCTCTCGATCAAGGCGAAGGATCCGCAGTTCGAAGGACAGACGAAAACGAAGCTCGGCAACAACGAGATCCGGGGAATCGTGGAGTCGGTCGTCGGGGAGTACCTCGGAGACTTCTTCGAAGAGAACCCCGCGGTCGCGAAGAAAATTGTCGAGAAGGGGCTGGCGGCGTCGCGTGCGCGCGAAGCCGCACGAAAGGCACGCGAGCTCACGCGCAGAAAGAGCGCGCTCGAGTCGGGGAATCTTCCCGGCAAGCTCGCCGACTGCACGGAGCGCGATCCCGCGCGCGCCGAACTCTACATTGTTGAAGGTGAGTCCGCCGGCGGCTCCGCGAAGCAAGGGCGCGAACGCGCGTTCCAGGCGATCCTCCCGATCAAGGGAAAGATCATCAACGTCGAAAAGGCGCGTCTCGACAAAGTGCTTTCGAACGAGGAAATTCGCACGGTCATCACGGCGATCGGGTGCGGGAGCGACGACGAAGTCGAAATCGAAAAAGCGCGCTACCAGAAGATCATCATCATGACCGATGCCGACG
>JABDJQ010000154.1 GCA_013002425.1 Gemmatimonadota bacterium | reverse complement strand
CAATAGATGTCCGCGCGGTATCGTTCGCTCGGGGTGACGATCTCCCCGTTCTGAATCAGAAGGCCCATGGATGGATCTCCCCGGAAGTGAAGGAGGGGGCTGCGGCGCCCCCGTCCGTTAGTCCTTGTGCCAGATTTCGCCGTCGCCGATTCCGTGCCAGCGCGACGTGACGACTTTCTCGCGCGTATAGAAGAGCACGCCCTCTTTGCCCTGTACGTGCAGGTCGCCGAAGAACGAGTAGTCCCATCCCGAGAACGGGAAGTACGCGAGCGGCGCCGGAACGCCGACGTTGATGCCGACCATGCCGGCCTGAATGCGATGCGAGAACTCGCGCGCGAGTTTGCCCGAGTTCGTGAAGATGCACGCGCCGTTCCCGAACGCCTGCTTGTTGGCGATCTCGATCGCTTCGTCGAAGTCTTCGAAGCGCATCACGTTCAGCACGGGCCCGAACGTTTCCGTTTCGCAGATCTTCATGCCGTGCTTTACCTTGTCGACGATGGTCGGCCCGAGGTAGAAGCCGTTCGGCTGCGATTCGACGCGCATGTTGCGGCCGTCGACGAGAAGTTCCGCGCCCTCTTTCACGCCCTCGTCGAGGATCTTGATGATGCGGTCGCGGTGTTCCGGGTTGATGACGCCGCCCAGCCTCGCCGTCTTGTCGCGGTCGGTCGGGCCGAGCTTGAGCTCGCGTGTCGCGTCGGCGAGCGGCGGCAGGTAGTGGTCGGCCACGTCGCCGATGACCACGGCCGTCGAAGCCGCCATGCAGCGCTGCCCCGAGCAGCCGAACGCGCCGTCGATCATGCCTTCGACCGCTTTCGGAAGATCCGCGTCGGGCATCACGAACACGAAGTTCTTGGCGCCGCCCGCGGCCTGCACGCGTTTGCCGTTCTGCGTGCCCGTTTCGAAGATGTACTTCGCGACAGGGCTCGAGCCGACGAACGAAATCGCCCGCACGAGAGGATGCGTCAGCAGCGCGTCGACGCATTCGCGCCCGCCGTGCACGATGTTCAGCACGCCCTTCGGCATGCCCGCTTCGATCAGCAGTTCGATCAGGCGGATCGACGTGAGCGGCACCTTTTCGCTCGGCTTCAGCACGAACGTGTTGCCGCACGCGATCGCCATCGGGTACATCCACATCGGAACGAGCGCCGGGAAGTTGTACGGGCAGATGCCGGCGCTGACGCCGATCGGCTGGCGGATCGTATGGCAGTCGATGCCCGACGCGATGTTCTCGAGCATGTCGCCTTTCATGAGTTCCGTGATCGCGCACGCGTACTCGACGACTTCGATGCCGCGCCGGATGTCGCCGCGCGACTCGGTCATCGTCTTGCCGTGCTCCCGCGTGATGCTTTCGGCCAGCGCCTCGAAGTTGTCCTCGAGCAGCATCTTGTAGCGGAACAGCACCTGGATGCGCTGCACGGGCGGCGTATCTTTCCATGTCTGGAACGCTTCGTGCGCGGACCGTACCGCCGCGTCGACTTCGTCCTTGCCGCACATCGGCGTGTGGGCGATCACTTCGCCCGTGGACGGATTGTGAACGGGAAGCGTCTTCCCGGTCTTCACCTCGCGCCACTCGTTCCCTACGAGAATGGGGCAGGGCATGACAGTCGTAGTACCCATGAGTTCGAATCTCCTTCGGATCAAGGATGGGCGGGAATGGGATCCATGTCGCCGTCGGCCAGGCGCTTCTGATATTCCTTCCAGCTCATCGGTTGTTTTTCGCTTCTCAGTTCGACCATGTCGATGCAGTCGTCGACCGGACAGACGAGCGAGCAGAGATTGCAGCCGACGCAATCCGCTTCGCGCACCTGGGGGATGAATTTTTCGGGCACGCGCCCGGGTCCGAGGCCGTAGCCTGCGGGATCGATCAGGTCGATGCATTGATGCGCGCCGTCTTCGCACGCCACGTAGCACAGGTTGCAGCCGATGCATTTGTCGTAGTCGATGCGCGCGACGCGTTTGTAGTTCAGGTTGAGGTTCTGCCATTCGCCGACGTTCGGTACGGCCTTGCCGATGATATCAGTGACGGACGCGCAGCCCCGCGCGTCGAGGTAATCGCTGAGGCCTTCCTTCATGTCTTCGACGATCCGGAATCCGTAGTGCATGATCGCGGTGCACACCTGGAGCGAAGTCGATCCGAGCGCGAGAAATTCGGCCGCGTCGCGCCAGTTCGAAATGCCGCCGATGCCCGAAATCGGGAGGTCGAAGCCGGGGTCGGCCGCGCATTCGTGCAGCATGTTGAGCGCGATCGGTTTGACGGCCGGCCCGCAGTAGCCGCCGTGCGTGCTCTTGCCGTCGACGAGCGGTTCGGGCGCGAAGGTATCGAGGTTCACCTGCGTGATGCTGTTGATCGTGTTGATCAGCGAGATGGCGTCGGCGCCCGCGTTCTTCGCGGCGCGCGCGGCGTGCTTTACGCTCGTGATATTCGGCGTGAGCTTCACGATGACCGGGATCTCGGCGACTTCCATGACCCAGCCGACGATCGTTTCGATGACCTCGGGGTTCTGGCCGACGGCGCTTCCCATGCCGCGCTCGCACATGCCGTGAGGGCAGCCGAAGTTCAGCTCCACGGCGTCGGAGCCGCAGTCGGTGGAGCGCTTCATGTAGTCGTGCCAGTTCTTGCGCGTGTCGGTCATGAGCGACGCGACGACGACCCGGTCGGGCCAGCGGCGCTTCACTTCGGCGATCTCTTCGAAGTTCGTTTCGGGCGCGCGGTCCGAGATCAGCTCGATATTGTTGAAGCCCGCGATGCGCGTATTGCCGAGATGCATGGCCGAGTAGCGTGACGCCGTGTTCACGATGGGGTCGCCGATCGTCTTCCATACGACGCCGCCCCAGCCGGCTTCGAACGCGCGGTTCGCCTGATAGCCGGTGTTGGCCGGCGGTCCCGACGCGACCCAGAACGGGTTCGGGGAACGGATTCCTGCGAAATCGACGGACAGATCAGCCATGAGACTTGTCTCCGGCGCGGAAGGCGCGTTCGAGTTCCACTACGCGGACGGGTTTGTCGATGCCGGCCCCGGTCGCGCCGTCCGGCGCCCCCAGGCGCGTCGTCTGCACGAGCTTTTCGGGAGCTTCGTCGGTGAAGCTCACGTGTATCGCGGCCGCGGCTCGTTTTCCTTCGGCCACGGCGTCGACGACTTCGCTGCCGCCGTTGGCGGCGTCGCCGCCCGCGTAAATATTGCCGTGTTTCGTGATGCCCGTCGCGAAGTCGCGCTCGATCGCGCCGCGCCTGTCGATCGTGACCCCCGGGAAGATCTTCGCGATCGTCTCCCCGAGCTTCTGCTGGCCGAGCGCCTTGATCACCATGTCGAACGGCACGTCGAATTCGCTGCCCGCGACGTTGTGCGGACGGCCGTTCAGGTCCGGTTCCGTTCGCACGAGGCGCAGTCCTTCGAGGCCGCGGCTCTTCGTGCCGAGCGCCTCGACCGGTTGCGTATGAAACAGAAACTCGACGCCGTCGGACTTCGCGAGCTCGTATTCGTATTCGAACGCGGGCATGTCCTCGGGGCCGCGTCGATACACGATCGTAACGCGTTTCGCGCCGAGGCGTTTTGCTTGCGTGGCCGCGTCGATCGCCGTGTTCCCGCAGCCGATCACGGCTACATGGTCGCCCACCGCCACCTCGTCGAGCGGATTCATGCGCAGCTCTTCGATAAACGCGAGCGCTTCGACTACGCCGGGGAGATCTTCGCCCGGGATGCCGAGCGAGTAAGTCGCCCCGAGACCGATCGCGAGAAAGACCGCGTCGTAGCAGTTCATGATTTCGTCGCCCGGAACGTCTTTGCCGACTTCCGTGTCGGTCAGAATCTCGACGCCGAGGCTTTGCACGAGTCGCACTTCCGCAAGCGCGACCGACGGCTTCATCTTGTAGTACGCGATGCCGTAGGTGTTGAGGCCCCCGGCCTTGTGGTGGCGTTCGTAGATCACGGCTTCGTGTCCGAGCTGGGCGAGTTCGGCCGCGCAGCTGAGTCCCGCGGGGCCTCCGCCGATGATCGCGACGCGCTTGCCCGACTTCTTCGCGGGCGCGTGAAGCAGCGGGAGCGCGCTTTCGTACGCATGATCCGTCGCGTAGCGCTGCAGACGCCCGATTTTTATCGGCGTCTCGTCGCGGTCGAGCAGCACGCAGGCGCCTTCGCAGAGAACTTCGGTCGGGCATACGCGCGCGCAACTCGCGCCGAGCACGTTCGCGCGCAGAATCGTGCGCGCCGCGCCGGTCAGATTGTCGTTCGCGATCTTCTTGATGAAGCCGGGGATGTCGATGCCCGTCGGGCACGAGTGAATGCAGGGCGCGTCGAAACAGTAGAGGCAGCGGTCCGCTTCGATCGTCGCTTCCTGCGGACGATACGCGGGCTCGATTTCGGCCATGTTCCGTTCGGCCGCACGCTCGCTGAGTTTCGGTTTGATTGCCATGCCCTACCCTATCACATTTCGGAAATGGCAGCGTCGAGGCAGTCCACCATGAAGTCGGCGTCTTCGATCGTCATGCACATCGGCGGCTTGATCCGAATGATGTTGCCGCGCAGTCCGCCTTTGCCCATCAGGAGTCCCATCTCCTTGACGCGCTCGAGGATTGCGACCGTCTCTTCGGATGCCGGCGCTTTCGTCTCGCGGTCTTTCACGAATTCGATGCCGAGCATGAGCCCGGAGCCGCGGGCGTCGCCGATCAGGTCGTGCTTGCCCATGAGTCCGCAGACGCGCTTCAGTATGTGGTCGCCGACTTTCTTCGCGTTCTGCATGAGCTTCTCGTCGTGGATCACGTCGAGCACGGCTTTTCCGGCCGCGCACGAAACGGGATTCCCGCCGAACGTATTGAAGTGAATGCGCGACGTGAGCGCCTGCGCGATCTCGGGCTTCGTGACGACGGCCGCGATCGGCGCGCCGTTCCCCATGCTCTTCGCCATGACGACGATGTCGGGCGTCACGTCGTATTTCTGGAAGCCCCAGAAGTGCGTGCCCGTGCGGCCGAAGCCGGCCTGGACCTCGTCGGCGATGCAGACGCCGCCTGAAGCGCGCACTTTTTCGTATACGCGCGGCAGATAATCTTCGGGGTAGACCGTGACGCCGCCGACGCCCTGGATCGTTTCGGCGATGAAACCCGCGATCTGGCCCGGCGTCGCCATGTCGATCAGCTGCGCGACGTCGTCTGCGTATTTCCTGCCCGCGTCTTTGTCGTCGCGCCCGAACGGGCCGCGATACGTGTCGGGAACGAGCGCGTGATGCACGCCGAATCCCTGAGGCACATTGTACTTCCAGGTGCCGTGCGCCGTGAGTCCCATCGCGGTCGTGACGCCGCCGTGATACGCGTTCCGGAGCGCCACGATGTCGTAGTTACCGGTGTAAAGCCTCGCCATCGTGAGCGCGAGATCGTTCGCCTCGCTCCCCGAGTTCACGATGTACGCGACCGAGAGTTCGTCGGGCAGCGTGTCCGTAAGCGCCCTGGCGTACTCGGCGATGTTCGGATGAAGGTAGATCGTGGTCGCGTGCTGCAGCGTGTCGAGCTGGTCCTTCATCGCCTTGTTGACACGCGGGTGGCAATGCCCCACGCCCACGGTCGCGATTCCGCCGAGGCCGTCGAGGTAACGTTTGCCCGTGTGATCGTAGAGGTACTGCATGTGCCCCTCGACGATCATGATCGGCTTCCCGTACATCGTGAGAAGCGACGGCGTCAGATGCTTCTTGCGAAGCGCCATCACCTCGTCGAACGAAGGCCCTTCGTATTTCTTCGCCTTGTGCGCGGTGGCCGGAAGCTGCGGTTGATTCGTGGTGTGCATCATGCGTCTCCTATTGTAAGAGGCCGGCGCCGGTGCAACGACCGGGTCCGGGTCGCTCCTCGAGGGGAGCGTGTCGTGTTTCTTCTTCAGGCGCGGG
Source organism: Gemmatimonadota bacterium (assembly GCA_013002425.1). GTDB lineage: Bacteria > Orphanbacterota > Orphanbacteria > Orphanbacterales > Orphanbacteraceae > JABDJQ01. The sequence continues at coordinate 1,986 of JABDJQ010000154.1, read as the reverse complement.
CGGCGCGGCCGCGCATCATCACCCAGTAAACCGCAAACGCCAGCGCGAACCCGAGAAACCACGCGTACTGATAGAGCGTGGCGAAGACCGCGGGCGCTTCGATCAGGCCGATCGTGCCGAGAAAACCGGGGACGTTCGGCGCGATCGCGATGACCAGCGCGACGATCGCGGCCGGATTCCAGCCGCCACTGTAATGATACGCGAAAGTGCCGCCGGTCTCATAGAGATCCGCGAGCTTCAGATCGGTTTTGCGAATGACGAAGTAGTCGCAGATCAGAATGCCGCCGATGGGTCCGAGCAGGGCCGAATAGCCGATCAGCCACGTGAAAATGTAGCCGCCCGGGTCCGCGACGAGCTTCCACGGCATCATCAGAATGCCGACGAGCCCGGTCAGGACGCACCCGAGCCGCATGTCGATCAGCTTCGGCGCGAGGTTCGAGAACGACGCGGCGGGGGAGACCACGTTCGCGGCCATGTTCGTCGTGAGCGTCGCGATCCCGAGCGCGAACATCGAAACGAGCATGATGCCGACGCTGTCGAAGCGGGCGAGGAGCGCCACCGGATCCCAGATCGCCTCGCCGAAGATCACGACGGTCGCGGAGGTGACCGCGACACCGATGAACGCGTAGAACGGCATCGTCGTATTCAGCCCGAGCACCTGGCCGAGCACCTGGTCGCGCTGGGTGCGCACCTCGCGCGTGAAGTCGGGGATGTTCAGCGAAAGCGTCGCCCAGAAACCGACCATCGCCGTAAGACTCGGGAAGAAGACCGCCCAGAACTCGCCCGACGTCTCGAACTGCGACGGCTGCGAGAGCATCGGGCCGAAGCCGTCGGCATTGACGTACGCCCACGCGAGCAGCGCGAGTCCGAGGCCGAGCAGAAGCGGCGCGCCCCAGTTTTCGACGGCCTTGATGCTGTCCATGCCCCGCCAGACGAACAGCCCGACGTTCAGCGCCCAGAACGCGAGAAAGCAGACGAACTGCGCGAGGTTGACCGTGATGTGCTCGCCCGACAACAGGCCGAGCAAGGGGCTTTCACCGAGGCCGGGGGCGGCGAGGAGCGCGAGGCTGTAGATCGCCGAACCGCCGATCCACGTCTGGATTCCGAACCAGCCGCAGGCGACGATGGCGCGCAGGATCGATGCCGCGTTCGCGCCGACCACGCCGAACGACGCGCGCGCGAACACGGGGAAAGAAATCCCGTACTTCGTGCCGGCGTGCGCGTTCAGAATCATCGGAACGACCACGATCATGTTGCCGAGAAAGACGGTCAGGATCGCCTGCCACCAGTTCATGCCGCCGCCGATCAGGCTCGAGGCGAGCATGTACGTCGGAATGCACACGGACATGCCGATCCAGAGTGCGGCGATGTTCCACATGCCCCATTTGCGGGCGCGGGACGAGACGGGCGCGAGGTCGTCGTTATAGAGCGGGCTCTTTTCGATCCGCGCGGTTACATCCGCGGGAAGGTCCGCATGAATCGCGTCCGCCGCTCCGGTCACGGCCGGACCAGGGCTTCGTAGGAATCAGGCCTGCGGTCGCGGAAGAACTGCCACACATTGCGCACTTCGGTGATCTGGTCCATGTCGAGATCGGCCACGATCACTTCGTCCTTGTCGCGGCTTCCCTGCGCGACGAACTGGCCGCGCGGGTCGCAGAAGTACGACTGCCCGTAGAATTCGCCGATCTTCCACGGCTTTTCCGTACCGACGCGGTTGATCGCGCCGACGAAGTACGCGTTCGCGACCGCGTGCGCCGGCTGCTCGAGCTTCCACAGGTATTCGGAGAGTCCGGCGACCGTCGCGCTCGGGTTGAACACGATCTCCGCGCCGTTCAGCGCCAGTGCGCGTGCGCCTTCGGGGAAGTGGCGGTCGTAGCAGATGTACACGCCGACGTTGCCCACGGCCGTCTCGAACACCGGGTAGCCCAGGTTGCCCGGTCGAAAGAAGAACTTCTCGAAGAAACCCGCCACCTGCGGAATGTGGGT
>JABDJQ010000116.1 GCA_013002425.1 Gemmatimonadota bacterium | reverse complement strand
CTTACGTTCAGCACGAAGTAGTCGGCCACTCCGGCAAGGCGCGCCGCCAGCCCGGCGTAGTCACGGGACGCCTCTTCGGGGGGCGTTTCCCGCTGCTTGCCGAGATTGATGCCGACCGGCACGGGATGCTTCCCGCCCCGCAGTCGCGCGAGGAGGGCTTCCGCGCCGTCGTTGTTGAATCCGAGCCTGTTCACGAGCGCCCGCTGTTCGGGGTAGCGAAAGAGGCGCGGGCGGTCGTTTCCGGGCTGGGCGCGCGGCGTCACGGTGCCGACCTCGATCGACGAGAACCCGAGCCTCGCCAGCGGCCGGATCCACCGCCCGTTCTTGTCGAAACCGGCCGCGAGTCCCACGGGGTGCGCGAAACGCAGCCGCGGGTCGCCGAGATCCGTCGCGAGCAGAGGGCTCTCCGGCATGGGAACGGGGGGGATCAGCGGCAGAAACCGGGTGGCGAAGGCGTGGGCCTCCTCCGCGTCCATCCGGAACAGAAAAGGTCGCACCCAATGGGAATAGAAGCTCGTCATAATGGGCCGCTAAGGGTATCATGCTCTCTTGGCTTCGGCATTGACTTTAGGGGGCGAGGCCGCTAACATTTCCTATTTCAACCGTTTGACTCGATTCTGGGAGTATAGATGAGAAGCATATGTGTGGTCGGAACGGGGTACGTAGGTCTCGTGACCGGAACGTGCCTGGCCGACTTCGGGAACCAGGTCGTCTGCGTCGACATCGACGAGTCGAAAATCACCCAGCTTCGCAAAGGGAAGATCCCGTTCTACGAGCCCGGGCTGAAGGAGATGGTTCTCCGCAACCACGATACCGGCCGCCTGACGTTCGATACTTCGCTCGTCGAGGGCGTAAAGCGCTCCGAAGTGATCTTCATCGCCGTCGGCACGCCTTCCGACGACTCCGGCCACGCCGACCTCAAGTACGTGCGCGGCGTCGCGGAGGAGATCGGGAAGGCGATGAACGGGTACAAGGTGATCGTAACGAAGAGCACCGTTCCCACGGGCACGGGATCTCTCATCGAGGCCATCATCAAGGAGAACCAGGCCGAGCCGCACGAGTTCGCGATCGTATCGAATCCGGAGTTTCTGCGCGAGGGGAGCGCCATCGAGGACTTCATGCATCCCGACCGCATCGTGATCGGGACCGAGTCGCCGCGCGCGATGGAAGTCATTTCGAAAGTGTACGAGCCGCTCTACCTGCTCGAAACGCCGATCGTGAAGACGAACGTGGCGACCGCGGAGATGATCAAGTACGCCTCGAACGCGTTTCTCGCGACTAAAATATCGTATATCAATGAAATGGCGAATATCTGCGAGAGGGTCGGAGCGGATGTCGGCACGGTGTCGCATGCCATGGGTCTCGACAAGCGGATCGGTCCGAAGTTCCTGCACGCGGGCGCCGGCTACGGCGGTTCCTGCTTCCCGAAAGATACGAAGGCGCTCGTCTACTTCGGCCAGATTGCGGGCTATCTGCCGCGGATCGTGCAGGCCGTGATCGAGGTGAACGAAGAGCGCAGCGGTCATCTTGCCGAAAAAGTGAAAGCGGCCGTCGGAGGTTCGCTGCAGGGGAAAACGGCCGGCATGCTCGGCCTGTCGTTCACACCGAACACCGACGATATCCGCGATTCTCCCGCGCTGGCGCTGGCGTCGAAACTGCTCGACGCGGGGTGCCGCGTGCAGGCGTTCGATCCCGTTTCGGCCGAGCTCGCGAAAGAAGAGGTGAGCGGCCTCGATCTGCGTCCCTCGATCGGCGAGACGCTCGACGGCGCCGACTGTCTGATTCTGATGACCGAATGGAACGAGTTCCGCGATCTCGATCTCAACGATCTTCGTTCCCGCATGAAGGCGCCGGTCTTTCTCGATTTTCGCAACGTTTACGAACCCCGCAAGGTCCGAGACGCCGGGTTCGAATATCATTCCGTCGGAAGAGTGTAAGAGGTGAATGCATGCGCGTCCTGGTAACGGGGGGAGCCGGTTTTCTCGGATCCCATCTTTGCGACCTGCTCCTGAACGAGGGGCATGAAGTGATCGCAATGGATAATCTGATCACGGGAAACCCCGACAACATCGCCCGTCATATGAGCAATCCGAAGTTTCAGTTCGTGCATCAGGATGTCTCGCAGTTCGTTTACGTCGAAGGGAACGTGGACGGCATTCTGCACTTCGCCTCACCCGCGAGTCCGATCGACTATCTGGAACTGCCGATCCAGACTCTCAAGGTCGGCGCGCTCGGAACGCACAACGCTCTCGGCCTCGCGAAGGCGAAAGGCGCCCGGATCGTTCTGGCGTCGTCGTCGGAGGTCTACGGCGACCCGCTGATTCATCCGCAGGAGGAGTCGTACTGGGGGAACGTCAACCCGATCGGCCCCCGCGGCGTCTACGACGAAGCGAAACGTTTCGCCGAAGCGATGGTGATGGCGTATCACCGCGCGCACGGCGTCGACACGGGGATCGTGCGCATCTTCAACACGCACGGGCCGCGCATGCGCGCCAACGACGGCCGCGTTGTCCCCACGTTCATCGTGCAGGCGCTCGCCGGCGAGCCCATGACGGTGTTCGGCGACGGTTCGCAGACGCGATCGTTCTGCTATGTGACCGACCTCGTGCGCGGAATCTACAAGCTGCTGATGTCCGACGAAGTGAACCCCGTCAACATCGGTAACCCCACGGAAATGACGATCGGAAAATTCGCGGAGAACGTACTCGAGCTCACGGAGAGCGAGTCGTCGATCGTCTACAAAGATCTGCCGCAGGACGATCCCAAAGTGAGGCAGCCGAACATCGGGCGGGCCAGGCAGGTTCTCGGATGGGAACCGGAAGTGCCGCTTTCGGAAGGGCTGGCGCATACGGTCGAGTATTTCAAAAAGGTCGTCGCCGCGAAGTAACCCCGAACACACCCCGCGAAAGAGTCCGTCTGCGGTTGCGCCACGCTGCGCGCCGTCCGCCGGTTCCGCGAGGAGGCCCCGTGCCGTCCCCCAAAATGAACATCCCCATGCTCAAGCTCGTCGATCAGCACGCCCCGCTCCGCGCGCGTATTCTGGGCGAAATCGACCGCCTGCTGCAGACGGGCCAGTTCGTTCTCGGCGAACCCGTTGCGGCGTTCGAAGAGCGCGCGGCCGACTATCTCGGCGTCAGGCACGCGATCGGCGTAGCCTCGGGAACGGATGCGCTGATGCTCGCGTTCCGGGCGGCCGGCGTCGGTCCCGGTGACGAGGTCATCACGCCCCCGTTTTCGTTCTTCGCGATCAGCGAGGCGATCGAGATGGTCGGCGCCGAAGTCGTATTCGCGGATCTCGCGGAGGGAACGTATCTGATGGATCCCGCGCGCGCCCTCGAGGCGGTGACGGACCGCACGCGCGCGATCGTCCCGGTTCATCTCTACGGGCATCCCATGGAACTCGCGCCACTGAAGCGCGCGCTCGGAGATCGCGCGGACTCCGTGGCCATCATCGAAGATGCCGCGCAGGCGTTCGGAGCCGCGCACGGAGGCACGAAAGCGGGCGCGCTCGGCGATCTCGCGACGTTCTCCTTCTATCCCACGAAGAACCTCGGAGGCTGCGGCGACGGCGGTCTGGTCACGACGGACAGCGACGATCACGCCGCTCGCATCCGGACGCTGCGGGATCACGGCC
>JABDJQ010000113.1 GCA_013002425.1 Gemmatimonadota bacterium | reverse complement strand
ATCAGGTAGGTTTTGCCCGCAAGCGAGCCAAGACGTTCGGGCGTCCAGCCCTTCGGTCCGAATCGGGTGTCTGCCATCTTCCTGCTCCTTCTGGCGTCGGCTGAGGGACCGCGCGCCGGCTCCCCGCAGCCGAGCCCCATTGCGCACACGCGCCCTCTTTCTGTTCTTATTCCTGACTCCGGGCGAAGGGCGTGTCGGCTCCCCGCAGCCGAGCCCCATTGGAGGACCGGGGGCACGGTGACCAGGTTTCGGTTTTCGTGTTCGACGGTCCGACAGGGCGAGGCGAGGAGAGGCCGACGCGCCCGAGCCTGCGAGGCGAGGAGAGGCCGACGCGCCCGAGCCCCGCGGCGAGGAGCGGACGACGCTTCGCCCGCTTTTCACTCACAAGCTCCAGCTGAAATCGGTTTCCTTCTCTGATCGGTCCCACAGCTTTACCATGACGGCCTTGTCATGGGCGTAGGGCTCCAGCGTGCCCCTGCCGACCGGGCCGACCCACTCCATGCGACCCGTAGGGCCGTAAAGGGCCCGCTGATCCAGACTATCCTCGGTCGCACACATGACTTCCGGATAGGCGCCCTTTTCCGCCGATTGAACCAGGGGCGACAGGCTCATGAGGGAGAACACGATCCTCGAGGCGAGGCTGCCGCTGGTCTTGATGAGAGACGTTGCGGACGACCCGGGATGGCAGACATAGACTTCGACGTTCTTGTTCGCGGCCCTGACCCGGTCCTGCAGCTCATATGCGAACATCATCTGCGCCAGCTTGCTTTGGCTGTAAGCGGGATTGGCGCGATAATTCCTGTCCCAGTTCATGTCGTCGAACCGGATTGTCCTCAGCCCCATCTTGTAGCCGAGGCTGGCGACGACCACGACCCGGCCTTTCGACTCTTCGATGCGGTCGAAGAGCATCCCGCACAGGACGAAATGGCCGTAATGGTTGGTGCCGAGCTGGCTTTCGAAGCCGTCTTTGGTGAACTTCCGCGTCGGCACCTGCGCGATGGCGGCGTTGCAGATCAGCGCGTCGATCCGTGGGACGGTCCTCAACACTTCTACAGCCGCTTCGCGCACGCTCGCAAGCTCGGCCAGGTCCATGCGGACAAAGCCCACGTCGGCGTCCGCGCCGAATTCCTCTTTCAGGTCTTTCAACGCGGCGGTCGATTTCCCGGCGCTGCGGTTCAGCATCACCACCTTCGCGCCCTTCGACAGAAGGATACGGGACGCCTGAAATCCTGCACCGGCATTGGCGCCGGTAATCAGGTAGGTTTTGCCCGCAAGCGAGCCAAGACGTTCGGGCGTCCAGCCCTTCGGTCCGAATCGGGTGTCTGCCATCTTCCTGCTCCTCACTTCGTGCGTTGCGTAAGTGACGCCGGGGAGGGCGCCTCCCGTTCACGAATGTCTGCGCGCGGCGGGTGTGTCGGTTCCCCGCAACCCGAGCCCCATTGGAGGACCGGGGGCACGGTGACCAGGTTTCGCAGCCCGCGCTAGACGGTCCGACAGGGCGAGGGTGAGGAGAAGCCGACACACCCGATCGCGCGCGCGGCCCAATCATTTCCGGGCGAGCTCGCCCCCCGCGCACTTCTCGCCCTTAGCGCGCGCTCATTGCCGCCAGCTCGTCAACCACGCCGGGAATGATGGAGGCGAACGCGTCGCCGACATTCCGGATCTCGTCCCAGTCCGGCTCCCCGGTCCATTCGTTCATGAAGAACTTCTTCACTTCGACGAGAAGCGAGCACCCGGATTTCGGAAACGTATTGTGGACCCAGCTTCCGAAGTATCCGCCGGAGAAACGCACGTTCTCTCCTACGTCCAGCCTGCCGCCGGGATAGTCGTATTCCGCAAGGGCGTTGCAGAACCTGTCGACGACGGGGGCCCAGTAGTCGCGATCCATGTTCCCCGTGCCGATGCTGACATGCGGGTTCAGTTCCGGGGCGTCGGGTGGCGCGTCCGGGCCGCCGCGCCGATGACAGTAGCTGTGCAGGTCGATCACGAGAAAATGTCCGAAGCGCTCTTCGAGTTCGCGGAGCGTGTGGTACATCATCTTGTAAAAGGCGTCGAAGTTTTCGAGCGAGCGCTCGATCAGCTTCGCGGGAATCGGTTCCTTCCAAACCGAGATTCCCCACGCTTCCTCGGGGTGGCGATAGATCGCGCGCGACCGGGCGCGGTTCAGATCGAGCTCGAAGCGGGAGCGCGTGGCGACTACACGTGTCGGCGCGACCGAAACCCATTCGGCGGTATAAGGATCTTCCTCCCGGCGGCGCGTTTCGGGGTCGACGAGCAACCGCCTCGCGACTTCACGCCTCACGGCGTGCGCGTCGTGGAGCGCGACGGCGATCACGGGCCCCACGCCCTTCTCGACAGTCCAGATCTTCTCGCCCACTGACACACCTCTCGAAAACCAGAGAGCCGGATTTTACCAGAATACGAAGAAAGGGGCGCACTCGTTCCTCCCTCCCCAGGGTGTTTCACTTGCGTGAACCGGAACTCGCACGCCCCCGAATCAGAACGGTGGGCAGCCCATGTTTTTCGAGGCTCGAAAGACGGGCGCTATACGACCCGCTTCCATTTTTCGATCTGCTCCGCGGCGAACTGACGCCCCCCGATTCCGAAGGCGATCGCGAACGCGACTGCGGCGGCGCCGAGCAGAAGACCGAACGCCAGGTTGATGATTTCGTCCGCGAGCCCCATCTGGCGAAGCGAAATCGCACCGACCAGAATGAGAATCGTAACGCGCGCCATCGTCGCCAGCACGTTCGACTGCGTGGCGCCGCTCTTGCGCACGGTGTCCGCGATCAGGTTCGCCAGGAAGAGCCCGGCGCCGAAGATCACGATTCCGAATACGATGCGGCCGCCGATTTCGAGAACCTGCACGAACATGGCGGAAAGCGCGGCGAACCCGAGAAGATGGAACGCCTCGGTCAGCGCGAAAATCATGACGCCGATCAGAACCAGGTTGCCCACGATTTCCGCCGGAACGAGACCGCCGGTTTCATTCGTGAGGCGCAGCTTGACGGCGATATTGTTGAAGCCGACGCGCGAAAGGAAATTCACGACGAAAGCCGCGACGGCGCGCCCGATGATCAGCGAGAACCCGAGCACCAGCAGTGCGGCGAAAATGCTCGGGAACGAAGCCCAGATCATGTTCAACATGTTGCTGGCCGGGTTCGTGACCGCATCGAGCTTCAGCGCGCTGAGCGACGAGATCGCGACCGGAATGATGATCATCGCGTACACGACCATCCCGATGATGCCCGACACCTGAATGTCGCCGAAGATCTTCTTCAGCCCCAGGCGCTCCATCAGCTGATCCGCGCCGACTGCTACGAGCAGCGACGTGACGATCTCGCGCACGATGCGCGCGACGAACCACCCCAGAATGAAGATGACGGCCGCGCCGAGAATGTTCGGCAGGAAGCTCAGGAACTGATCCGTCATCGACTGGACCGGCTCGAGCAGACCCTGCATCGAAAGCGCGCCGAGCACCGCGGGCAGAAAGAGAAAGAAGACGAGGTAGTAAACGGCGTCGCCGAGCGTCTTCGAGATCGGTACGGACGTCTCGTCGGAAACGCCGGCGTTCTTCGCGAGCCTGTCGTCGAGCTTCACGGTGCCGAGCACGCGCGTGACGAGCAGTCGAAGAATCGTGGCGACCACCCACGCGGCCGCGAGCAGAATGCCGGCGGCGAGGATTTTGGGCGCGTATTCGAACAGCTGGGTGAGAAGCGAGTTGATGGGTTCCGTTACGAGCGTAAGCCCGAGCGCCTGAAACGCCGCAATGACCACGAACAGCATCAGGACGAGATAGGTTGCCTTGCCGGCCGTCTTTCCGACGTCCATGTTCTTGTTCGGATCATCCTTGTTAATCGACTTGCCGATGCGCTCCGCGAGCCCGGACCGATTCAGCGCGCCGCGAACAACGCCGCCGATCGCCAGGGCAATGAGCCAGCCGACGACCAGAATCGCCAAAGCCCCCAGAATCTGGGGGACGTAGCCGACGAGAAGCGAGTTGAGTTCCGTCCAAAGTTCCTGCATTACCTGACCCCCTGGAAAAGTGACCCTGTGTTGGCCGGGGAATAGAAAAGCGCCGGCCGCCGCGATGCCAAGTACCTGCCCGTACCCCACATTCGATCACGACGACCGGCTGACTTTTTTATGAAAAGCTCGGTTACTTGGCTGCGACACCAAGCGACTGAAGCGTCTTCATCGTGATTCCGCCCGTCGCAAGACCGTTCTTGCGCTGGTAGGCAGAGATCGCGGCCGCCGACTTGGAGCCGAGCTGGCCGTCGATCGGGCCCGGATCGAATCCGGCCTTGTCGAGTGCACGCTGGATCTCCATGATCTTGCCCGTGCTCATGTTGGTTTCGCAAAGCACCGAGCGCCATTCGAGTCTTTCACCCGAAACCTTGACGCGCTTGGTCAGCGTCTGATACTCGGCCGGGATTTCGACAGCGCGCTCCTGCGGCGGCGAAACCATCTTCCGGACCGGGATCGTCTTGTATTCGGCCGGGATGACGACCTTGCGCGTCGTCGGCGGCGTCGCAATGACCTGCTTCTTGACGGTCTTGTACTCGGCCGGAATCGAAACCGCTTCGGTGCGGGCCGGAGTCTTCAGCGTGCGCTTGGTCACCGTCTTGTAGGAAGCCGGCACTTCAACGAGGCACATGATTTCGCCGGTCGTGTTCCCGACCTTTTCGATCAGGCCGCGGCCTTTCTTCCAGACGGTGTGAGCCGGCTGATCGAGGACCTGCTCCGAAGCCGTCTGGTAGACAGCCGGAACAACGCGGAGTTCTTTCGACTCCGGCTTGACCATCACGCGCTCTTCCACCCACTTGTACGTGG
>JABDJQ010000103.1 GCA_013002425.1 Gemmatimonadota bacterium | reverse complement strand
GTGCAGCGCACCTCGCACTCCAGTGTCACGCGATCGTCCCCGAGTTCGCCGTCGATCGCGATATGATCGAGGATCAGCGGATGGCACATCGGCACCAGTTCCGACGTTCGTTTCGCGGCCATGATACCCGCGATGCGCGCCGTTTCGATTACGTTTCCCTTCGCGACCGCGCCCGTCGAGCGCAGAAGCGCGGCGACTTCGGCGCCCACGCGCACGACCGCTTCGGCCCGCGCCGAACGCACGGTTTCGTCCTTTGGCGAAACGTCGACCATGCGGGCGCGTTCGTCGTCGCCGATATGCGAAAGTCGTTTCTCTTCCAAAGCGCAGCCTCCATCCCGTTCCGCGTATCTCGTCTTCCCGTTGCCTGCACGAAGCGGCGGCGGTTCGTCAGCCGCCGAGCCTGTGCATCGCGACCTGCGTTTCCATCTTGCTGAGCCACGGTTTCTGATTGATCGCCGTCAGCACCGTGCGTGCGAGCTGATCTTCCCAGTCGGCATCGCCTGAACGAATGATCGCCCGTACGTCGGGGCCGGCCGCGTTCATCAGGCACCCGCGGAGCACGCCCGTTCCCGAGAGCCGCAGTCTTCGGCACGAAGTGCAGAACGGCTTGCTGACCGGCGAAATGAAGCCGACGCTGCCCGCGCGCGTGCCGTTTCGAATGCCGAACACGTGCGCGGTTTCACCCGCTTCGAACGGCCGGTCTTCCATCGCGAACTCGCGGGCCAGCCGCTCCCTCGTCTCCTCGCTCGTCACGTATTTCTCAGAATGAAACGCGGCGGCTTCGCCGATCGACATGAGCTCCAGGAACCGCAGTTCGAGGTCGCGGTCGAGCGCGTATCGCACGAGATCGCCGACTTCGTCGTCATTGTCGCCCCGCATCACGACGCAGTTGAGCTTCACGGGGCCGAGACCGGCTTCGACGGCCGCTTCGATCCCCTCGAGCGTGCGCTCCAGCCTGCCGACGCGCGCCATCGCGTCGAATCTCTCGGGGCGAAGCGTGTCGAGCGAGATGTTCACGCGCCGCAGACCCGCGCGCGCGAGCCCTTCGGCGTGATCCGCGAGGAGCTGCGCGTTCGTCGTGAGCGCGAGGTCTTCGATATCGAGCGTCGCGAGATCGCGCACGAGGTCTTCGATGCCCGGATGAAGGAGCGGCTCGCCCCCGGTCAGACGAATGCGCGAAACCCCGGTGCGCTTCACGAGAAAGTCGGCCACGCGCACGATTTCGTCGTTCGACAGGAGATCCGATTTCGGCGCGAACACGTTGCCGTGAAGCGGCATGCAGTACGTGCAGCGCAGGTCGCACCGGTCCGTGAGCCCGATACGCAGGCGGTCGGCCAGGCGGCCGTGTTTGTCGACTAACATGACGCCCCCCACGGATGAAACGCGACGGCATCGCCGGCGGCAAGCTCCTGCGGCCCTTCGGGGAGCACGATGACACCCTCCGCGCGCGCGGCGGAGACGAAATCGCCGGACCCGCGGTGGTCGAGCGGCAGGGCGTGCGAGGTGGAACAGAGCGGTGACTGGTGCGGCTCGCCCGACGGATTCCCCGGCACGATGCGGGCAGGGACGAACTGGCGGAACGGAATCGATTTCGAAACGGGGACCGCGAGCGGGAGCACGTACTCCAGGCCGCTCGTCCGCGCGAAGCCCGCGAGTTTGCGAAGCGCCGGCATCACGATTTCGCGAAAGGTGACCTGCACGGCGACCGGATTGCCCGGCAGTCCGAAGACATGCGCCCCGTTCGGCGCGGCGCCGAGCCAGAGCGGTTTTCCGGGACGGATCGCCGTCTTGTGAAAGATCTGTTCGACGCCGAGATCCGCCAGTACGCCGGGCACGAAGTCTTTCGTTCCCATGCTGACGCCGCCGGAAAGGACGAGGACGTCCGCATCTTCGAGCGCGTGAGCGATCCGTTCGCGGAGCTCGTCTTTGTCGTCGGGCGCGCGATACGACCCGAGCGCGTGGATCCAGGGATGCGCGGATGCCATGGCCAGAATCGCGGGACCGTTGCAGTCGCGAATGGCCGCGGGGCCGGGCGTATCTTCGATCGCCACGAG